>WQTQ01000147.1 GCA_009786175.1 Bacillota bacterium
TGGTAGACCGCACTTTAAGATTATGGCAAGCTGTCTGTTCAGGTGCGGTATTTGACTCGCTACAGACGAAAGCTTTGTCTATATATTAAACAACACTCCCACAATGCTTATAGTATATAATTTATTAGATTTAACCACTTGCACGTCACAGATATTAGTTCGCAGATAATTTCCATATTCGTCAATGGCTTCAATATTGATCTGTGATAAAACTAAACTGTCTAAGACTCCATATTCATAGGATTGCATAAAAGTTGAGATTAAAGATCATTCCCCGATAGGCAACAAATCTGAAGGGCATAAACATTCACAGGTTAATGCCGTACATATTTAGTCAAAACGAACATACAACGGAAATATTTGCCATATTACTATTCGCCTTATAGTGCCGTGTGGAGTTTCTTCCATCGAGTACGTGAATCAGGATTATGGGAACGCATTATGGATGCATTGATAAAAAGAACACGTATAAACGCAGGTCGGAAAAAAATTTTCTCTCTTACGGAATAATCGACTCCCAAAGTGTAAAAACTATTTTGACAAGTAAAGAGCGAGAGATTGACGGCGCGGGTAATTTTGACATGTACACGAGCATGTTATTTTGGGTTCGTTTCCAACACATGTTCGTGTAATAGCGCGAATACTATACGGATTTTTTGTTATTTTTTGGATATCTAGATCAAAATCATCAAACATATTTGACAACATAGTGTTTCGCATCTTTCTGGTTTTATACGGAATCCTTTATAACCAACAACACAACGAATGCACTAAAAGTATACACCACGTCTTTTTATCTGTCCAACAAAATGGAGCACAAGAATTCGCGAATTTTTGTGCTCCATTTTGTTGGACAAGTTTATAAAGTTTTGGTATGCATTTACTATAACAAATAACAGCATTGAAAATGCTAAATTTCGAAGGGAGTAATCTTATGAAAACAAACAAAAAATTAATCGCAGCGTGGTTTATGTGTATGGTGATCGTTTTTATGGCCATTTCACCAATGGTTGTGGTTGGCGCGCCACACGAGCAGTTAATTTATGAAACAATACCACCTAACTGCATTTTACCTCCAAACTGTGATGATGAAGCTTAGGAAAGGATTATATTATATTTCTCCTTTATGAAACCTCTTATCATTCCCAACTCCTCATTTTTTCCATGGTTTTCATAAATCAAAAAACCATAGTAAGCCAATACAAGGTATGAGAGAGCTTCTTCGCTCTTTCCAAGGCTCAGCAAGGCATATCCTTTATTGAAGTATAAACCAAGCATACTTTTTAAGTGCCCTCGCATTATGCCATACTCAAGTGCATTATCAACTACAGTCATGGCAGCTTCATTCTAGTTCAAAAGGCCTAAACATGACGAGTGGTTAAACGATAGGTTACCACACAATTGCGACTTTAATGTATCATCTTTCCAATGGGCTTCTATGTTCTGAAAAAGCTTCCGATACATCCGTTCGGCGTGCATGTGGTCTCCTTTGTAGTGGTAATACGCCGCCATACAGTTAATTGTTACAGCTTCTTGCATCGTAAGTGGGTAGTTGGCTATATCATCACGCTCATCAAAACCGGGGATAGTAAGCCTAATTGCCACTGTAAGCATCTCTAAATATTCCGGCATTTCGTTATCTTTACTATGTTTACGACCATATATTCTAGCTTCTGTAAGTTGTGTAAACTGCCGGAGAATAACGTGTTGGTAACGTTTCTTACTTTCTAACAACTTAAGTTCCTCCAACTGTTTACCCGCTTGTGTAAATTTTCTTTCTCTCATTAAAACCTGTATTTTATCCCGCAGCTGCCACGTTTTAAACTCTTTGGCAGGGGCATGGAAACTATGATGCAAACCAATGTCCCTGCCCATTCGCTGCGCAAGTGCCTCAACTAAAAATATGTTGGGGCTTTTTGTTTTATTCATTTCCAGTTTAGTAAGTGCAGAACTGTCGCAAAGCCCGCCATATATTACTTTGCGTTTAAAACTTGTTTGGCCCATAAACGATTGCAGCATATCCCCCAGTGTTGTAATGTTGCGCTGTGGCTGGGCTACGGGTGTGTCCGGCGGCATGTCATGAAGTATAAGTTCCATTCCATAAGTTGCAATGGGCATGTCTAGCTGCTTGTGGGCAATTGTCAAAATCTCGTTTGCGGCTTTTGCATTGTTTAAGCCCACATAACCCGCAAAAGTTTTTGCAAGCAATGGGTGGCAGGCTTCCTTGTTTCCTGTCGCAATGTGTATCAGAATTTCAATATGCATAAAATCCGGACAGTACTTACCTTGGTTACGCCTTACAGCAAAGTTAAATCCTATATTACAGGTGGCCAACGCACTTTCGTAATCTTCAACTTGCAGTAAGTATCTTGCAAGTGTCAGCAACATAGGGGTTACTTGCACTTCCTTGGTTCTATCGTCCGGCGGATATGCTTCCACACTGTCTAAAACATTTTTAAGTATGGTAATGGCGGTATCCATGTCATTGTCTTTTGCATATGTCATTGCAAGTATATGAAAAAGCTGCGGTTCAAATGCAATAAGCGGCTTATTAATATAGTCATTTTCGTCTGCATTAGTTTCGGCTAAGGCTTGTGTTATTATTTGACGTATATCGCTTGTGCTTTCATTATTTTGCAATGCAAACACAGCTTTGTTGCTTAATCTCTCTTGCTCGTGTTGATACGGCAATGTTAACATTTCGCCTGTGTCAAAAAAGGGTTCCACAAGTTTCTTTACGGATTTTATCTGTGTAGAGTGTTTATAATCTTGGTTGCGTTCTAAAGTACGCAAGTCAAGATTTGTGTCTTCTGAAAGCATTTCACTCTCCAGTTTCATACGGTCACGTATTTTTTGAAATAGGTGGTCTGTGTTTTCGATGCGCATTACTGTTACCTCCTGGTTATGGTGTCAAATTTCGCTTCCATCTTATGTGTTAAAAGATAGTGTGTGTCTTTGGGGCAATTAGGTATGCTAATTGCCCCAAAGGGGTACCCCTTTGGGTTTTTTACAATTTTTGCTACCCAAGGATTTATTGTATCACAATTGCCTGCACATTCATAGCGTTACTGTATGGTAATATTTGGGCACAACGCCGGATTCATTTTTCCTCATCCTAATCAAACACTACATTAGTAACCGCGTTTATCAAAAAAGGCTCATCTTCACACTGGGTAAAAATACGGTAGAACGGCACTGCGTGATAAGGGCCAAACTGGTCGCTAATATAACTTTGGAAATATACCAGGTCTATACGGTTTATGTGAATCGGTCTTTCCTCTGTAATATGCCGCACGCGCTGGGCAAAAGCCAGCAATGCCTCGTCCGGCGAAAAAATAGCCATTGGCTCGGCAACGTATCCACGTATTTGTCCAAATTGCATTTCAATTTCACGTATACCAACAGGCGTAACCAAAAATTCAATAGAATTAGAGTGTACAAGTATCCCACGATACTGTTGGCGGTAGATTATCCGTATTTCGTCTTCGCCCAGCCTATATCCGTCAAAAATAAAGTCCGGGTAATAACTGTTTATAAACATGTCTGTTAACCGCACTGCCGCTGCATAAGTTACCTCATTTGCCAACTGAAGCAGAATGGTCGCGCTCCCTCTTTGGCGGAACCCGTTTGGGTTCCTGTATTCGATAAAACCATTGGATATTTCTAATCGGCTGTCACCATACCGGAAAATTGAACGCCATGCATGTTCTTCACGCTCTACCGCATCGGGGTTTTCAAACAATATTTGTTTAAGCTCTTCCTGATTGTAGTAAAAGCCTGTAACCTCCAAAGGGCGCATTGGCGGGAACCGCCGTATAGGTATTGTGTACATACCTATGTTATTCCGGTTCAGCACTGTCCTAATCAGTCGCTCTTGGTCCCCGGTCATTACATAGCGGCGGTTTTCTATGGCCAGCATAATACCCAAGGCAATGTTAAGCAGCAGAAAAAACACTAAGATATAATTTTTTGCCCGTTCCCAGTCCATACATTATCCCCCTTGCTCTGTTTCAATGGCTTGTAAGTTAATGTGGGTATTAGACCGCAAACCGGGCCAAATCACAAAACCCAAACAGCGTTCCGCTTCTGCGGGCATCAACCTGTTGGTGTAACTTGTGTCAACATGAAAAGTGTGGGCAATTTTGCGGTAACGTACTACCCGCCCGCGCTCTACAGTTACTTCTATGGCGTGTTGCAAAGGTATGTTACATTCCGGCCCGGTATGCCGGCTTTCCGCAAATACTATAGGGAAATTTTCTATTACATAATCGAACAAAAATACATTTCCGCGGCCGCGCCCGCCGTAACCTGCAAGAAAAAACTCGTTGGTTACATTTGTATCGCTATTTATAAATGCAAGAGCAGCAGAAAAATCTGATATTATATTAGTAGGGGTACGCCCCATGGTACGAAAACTGCTATAATCCAAAATATGTGTCGGCAAGTAGCGCACCGAAGTATTCCTGTTATTAAATGTAAAAATTCCGCCTGTGCCCATTCCGTGGCTTATTGTGGCAGGGTTATCAAAGAAATGCTCCACCTGCCTGCGAATAAATGCCAAAGACAGCGAGTTGGGATGGTTCTCGTAAGGGTTGGCTGTCAACACCGGATGATATTCAAAGTTTTCATGGAAGCGGGGCACAAATACCAAT
Source organism: Bacillota bacterium (assembly GCA_009786175.1). The sequence goes on from WQTQ01000147.1 coordinate 4,653, forward strand.
GCATCATCCGTTGCCGCAAAGCGGCGGTAGGGGTGCTGCGGAGTAATATCAATACCGTCAAAAATCTCCGGCAGCCGACGTCCGGTTGGCACCAATGCAAACTGCCAGGTATAGTCTTCTCTAATAAAGTAGGCAACTATCGGGCTGTTTGGGATTTGCGGCGGGGCAACTGCCACCGCAGTAAAATTAGGAATGCCCACATCTGTAAGAGTTGCACCGCGCTGGCCCAAAGCTTCCGCAAACACAGTGGAATCCATGTTAAATGCGTATTGATAGATTAATAGGGGCTGGTTAACAATATGCGACATGTCTGTTTCCATGTGGCTGATAAAATGGCCGCTTTGCAGAATAGTAGTTATTACCAGTTCCCCATATTCCCAAAAGTCTGAATCACCAATGCCATTGTACATAATGTCAAAATAGCCGTCACCCATACCGGAAACAATACGAAAAGGGCGTACAAAATCAGAGGCCCCGTCCGGTGCCGCAGACGTAAACCGTGCCGCCAAGTATGGGAAAAAGCTGTAATTTGGTATACTCACAAGCCATAACTGAACGGTTAAAAACACAGACAAAGCCGCCAGCCCCAAAATAGCCAGTGACTTTGCTATAGGCAAATACCGGTTTTTTATTGTATCCAACATAGGGCAAGCCTCCTCTGCAATTTTTTCTGTATCACGCCTGATACTTATTAAACCTAAGCACCATAGTAGTACCTTCCCCCATTTGGCTGGTAACATGAACCCGCCCGCCATGCTCTTCCATAATCTCTTTTACTATAGCAAGCCCAAGTCCTGTGCCGCCCATGGCACGGGCACGGGCCTTATCTACACGATAAAACCGTTCAAAAATATGGGGAATACTCTCTTGCGGGATACCCATACCTTGATCTTGTATAAAAATGCGATAATATTTATCAGTTGTTTCCATAGTTACCCGAATAGTAGTATTTTCCGGGCTGTACTTAATGGCATTTGACAAAATATTGGTAATAACCTGGTTTATACGTGATGCATTTGCTTCTACAAAGCAAGGAACTGGTGATGTTTCTATTTCAATTGTCTGCATCTTTGTATTTGCTAAAAACTGGCTTTGATGCACTGCAAGGCGTAATAATGCCACAATATCTACAACATCCATTTCCAAAGCAGCTTGCTTGCTGTCTATGCGTGAAAGTTCCAATAAATCTGATACAAGAAGGGTCATGCGCTGGGCTTCATCGTCTATTACTTTCAAAAAGCTTTTGGCTGTTTCTTTGTCTTCCATTGCGCCGTCCATCAAAGTTTCGGCGTATGTGCGTATAGACGTTAAAGGCGTACGCAGCTCGTGAGATACATTGGCCACAAATTCCTTACGCATATTATCCAGCTTAACTTGGCGGGATACATCCTGCAATACAATAATATAACCGTCCGCCGCGTCAGACTGGCTTGCATATGATGTTACACAGGCCAGAATAAAGTGGTCTTTATCTTGGTAAGTAACTTCCCGTATTTCTTCCGGCTGCAGGTTATAAATGTCATCCGAATCGAAACCTAAAAGCTCTAAAATACTTTGCAGGTTAGAATTTAGCAAATCTACCCCATGCAACAGTTCCAGGCTTGCGTTATTCGCATGGGAAAGAGTGCCTGCCGCATCATACGCAAGCACCCCATGGGAAGTATTTTGCAATATCGCTACGCTTTTATTTTTCTCGCGCGTTATACTCATCAATGAGTTATGCAGTTCTTGTGCCATGTAGTTAAAATCCTGGGCAAGCTGCCCAATTTCATCTTTACTGTTAACCACCATTTTGCTGGAAAAATCGCCCGAAGCAATTGCCTTTGTATGCCGTGTAAGGTTTATAATTGGCTCGGTAATTGCATTTGCAAGGAAAAACCACATAATTAAAGTCAGCACAATTGAAACAAGCACCATAACTACAAGAATGAGAGCAATACTGGCAAGGCTTTCATTCATGGCTTTGGTGCTGGTTCGTGTATAAATATAAAAATTTTCATCATCACGGGTTACAGGCATAGCAAAGCTAATCCATTGCTGCCTGTCTCTGCCCGCAATATCTTGGCCGGGCCGCCCAACTACAGCCCGTGCCTCACCGGCAAAGGCGGCCACTACAGCCCTACTGTTGGGGCGCAAGGCCCTAAAAGCATCCGGTGCGATAACAATCCCGGCCTCGCTTAAAATCATTCCCTGAATTTCAGACTCTTCATCGTGGCCAAACAGCAGTGTAGCCCAACCGGCGGCACTGTAAAAAGCATCACGTTCATACTCTTGTACAATTTCATTATAAATTTTGTTGCTTACAGCACGAAGATGACTTTCTGTTTGCTCAACATGCAATTCGCGCATAGTCCAAAGCATTACTGTACCGCTTACTATCATTACGGCTAGTATAACGGCAGCATATATGGCCATTAACTTTACCTTAATGCTATTCATCATTGACGGCCACCCCAATTATTAGTTGTGGAAGCCCTACTGAATAATCCCATTACCAAACTCTTGGGTAAAGTAGTAGCCCACACCGCGTTTAGTAAGAATATAGGTTGGAATATCCGGGGTAACTTCCAGTTTGGTCCTAAGACGGCGGATAGTAACATCTACGGTACGTACATCGCCAAAGTATTCATAACCCCATACCTTTTCCAATAATGCTTCCCTGGTAAATACTTGATTATTTTGGGTTGCAAGAAATTTCACCAGTTCAAACTCCCTGCGGGTAAGATCTATAATAGTATCGCCACGTTTTATTTCATACAAATCTAAATCCATACTTAATTCGCCAAAAAGCAGGCGGTTAGCCCCGGGTGTGGCAGACTGAGGCATGTGCGTACGCCGCAAATTGGCCATAATACGGGCAAGTGTTTCACGTACGCCAAAGGGTTTTGTTATATAATCATCCGCGCCAAGTTCAAAACTTAATACCTTGTCCGCTTCTTCCGCTTTTGCAGTCAGCATTATTATGGGTACTTGGGACACTTTGCGAAGGCGTTGGCATACTTCATACCCATCCAACCCGGGCATCATTATGTCAAGCAAGACTAAGTCCGGGTTTTCTGAAAGGGCTAAGCTTAAACCTGTCTCACCGTCGTACGCGGTGATTGTTTCATAGCCTTCCTTACGTAAGTTGTAGTTTAGTATGTCTACAATTCTTGTTTCATCATCTACAATTAAAATTTTTGCAGGCATTATTATCCTCCTAACAGCCCATTTGGGCGCGATAACTATGTTTTGACTTTTATCGTCTTTCAATTGGTACTGCACGAGTGCCTATTTCTACGATACGGGTAACCGGCTCTTGAATAATTACTGCACCAAGCTGCTCTGTATCTGTTACTATGCCATTTAGCCGGGTAATCCGCTCTACAGTACGCATTTCGCCGGGGCTTCCCTCTTGTACAACATAAGTTGTAGATTCATCCCTCTCGTCGGTATACGTTGTTTCTGCCGGCATTTCTATAATAGAATAGGTTGCTATTTCATCTATGGTAATAACAGAAAGAATGGGCATCCTGGTTCGTACGGTAAGCACATCACCCGGATGAATTGTAGTACCCAGTGTTATATTATTAGTATTTGCGATATTTTCTGCTGTTGTACCAAAGCGCGTGGCAATATGCTCTAACCTATCCCCGCTTACTACTGTGTACTGATAATTAACCATTTCTGTACGGTCTAATATTATAATAGCTTGCGAAGGGGTAAGTATTCCTTCATAGTCACGCTCTACATTTTTGTTTACTACTTGCCACTCTGTGGCAAATCTGCTATACACTGTGTTCTCGTTTATCCACTCTGCCTGTATGCGGTTTTCGATGTCTCTAATGCAATCATCACTACGTACTACTACTTCCAATTGCCCGTTGATATAAACAGCCCTAACATTAATTTCGTAGCCTATGTGAAGGCCAAGGTTGCTTATCATGCTGGACCTTTCTATAACATTCCTGCCCGGGGCCCACCGTGAAGGCTCGACAGTAACTTGTTGAGTAAGGATAACTTCTGTGCGGTGGTTGTTTTCTAAATGCGCGATAAGTTCCGTTTGAAAACTCTCGCTTGTGGTTTCACGGTTCATAGGAATATGCCCAACAGGGCGGCCATCCATGTAAACAGCCAAGGCATTATGGCTAAAAAGACGTATTCCAAGCAGGATAAAAAGAGTGCCAAAAATAACAACAATTACACCAATATTTAAACCCTGCCTAACTTTGGGACTCATTCCGCGTTTAGGGGGCTTGTACTCTTGGCGTGGTTTTGTGTCCCTGCCAAGCCTGGTTCCTGTTACAGGAAGCGGCCTGCGTCCGGGCGATTGCAGATTTACCGATAGATCATCCAGCTGACGCCGCTGGGAAGTTGGCTGCTCCGGCACACGCTTTTTGGTATGCGATTTACTTGTAATGTCGGGATCATTTGTTTTTAGTTCCGGAAGAGGAGATAATTTGCGTGTAGATACAGCAGGCTTGGCGGACTTCACCCTTGGCGGTGCCAGTTCGACCAACTGAGGCGCACGCTTTGTGCCGCTTGTATTTTTACTGTTTTTTGACATACCGACGCCTCCTATATGGTTTGATTATACTGTAGTTGTTACAAAAAATTCTGTGTCAGTATAAATCTGTCTTAATGTATCACAAGCTGCTTTGGCATTATTTTCATTAGTAAAATACGCAAACACCGTGGCACCGGTACCGGTCATTTCGGCACCAAGGGCACCTTGTTTTTGCAAACCGGAAATCAGTGCCGAAATTTGCGGGTGCAGGTTTGATGTGACAGGAGTAAATATGTTATAAAAGCTTCTAGTAAGCGCGCATATATCCCGGGACTTATATATTGAAACAAATTTGTCGATATTCTTATTCGCATTACTAACTAAATTTTGATATTGAAGTTTAGCAAAAAGTTCTTTGGTAGAAACATGTACTTTGGGGCAAGCAAGAACTACGGAACAGCTAGGGTATGATGGCAGCGGTGTTAATTTTTCGCCGATACCCTGTGCAAATGCCGCACCACCTTGTATATTTACAAGCAAGCAGAACGGAACATCTGCCCCAAGAGTTTTACCTGTCTCTATAAGTTCGTCTATTGATAAGTTTAAACTAAAAAGCCTGTTAATTCCGTGCATAGTTGCGGCGCAGTCACTACTGCCGCCCCCAAGCCCTGCCCCCATTGGTATGCGCTTCGTAAGCTTTATGCGTACTTGATGACTGATTTTATATTTTTCCATTAACAGCTTTGCAGCTTTAACTACAAGATTTGTATCGTCTGCCGGTAACCCGGGTATATTTATGTCAAGTTGAACCAAACCGGCACCCGGGGGCATTTTTTGCAACAGCAAACTATCAGAAAGATTTACCGCCTGCATAACAGAAACTATTTCGTGATACCCGTCACATCTCTTACTAACAATATCCAAAAAAAGGTTGATTTTGGCAAAAGCTTCTACTTCCACAAAACCCCCAGCGTTTGGCTGGGGGTTTTGCAGTGTTAAGAAATTAACGTTTTGAGAATTGTGGCGCACGTCTTGCACCTTTAAGACCGTATTTTTTACGTTCTTTCATACGCGGGTCGCGGGTTAGGAAACCGGCACGCTTTAAAGGCTGACGGAAATCGCTGTCTGCAACCAGCAATGCGCGGGATATACCATGGCGGATTGCGCCGGCTTGACCTGTATAACCGCCGCCATAAACATTAACCATAATGTCAAATTTGCTTAAGGTACCTGTTAATTCTAATGGTTGACGCACGATTAATTTTAGTGTTTCCAAACCAAAATAATCGTCTATACCACGTTTATTAATTGTAATATTGCCTTTACCCGGTAAAAGATAAACGCGAGCAACGGCGCTTTTTCTTCTGCCTGTTCCGTAATATGAAACTGATGCCATATGCCGGCGCCTCCTATTCTAAATTAAGCACAAGTGCTTCCGGTTGTTGAGCTTGATGTTTGTGTTCCGG
>WQTQ01000148.1 GCA_009786175.1 Bacillota bacterium
GTTTTTTCATATTTCTTATGTTTTGCTTGCACTTATTATACCATATTTTGTTGTTATTGTGTTGATTTTGCTGGGCTTTTTGGCTTTTGTGTAGCACCTAAGTTATCTCCGAAATTTTTGTACTCATAAATCCCTCCGTTTGTCGGCATTTGCATTGCAACTTGAAATATGGTGCTTGCTGCCCTCCTTTTCAAATTTACGCAATCCTCTGAATGTACCGCAAACAGGGCGGTTGCGCTATAGTAGTAGAGTGTCGTTTCCGAAACTCCCTCTATAGCATATATCTTTGGACGATACTTTGTTGTCCAAGCCTTTTTTGTTGTTAGTTTAACTCACTTGATAATACCTCAAATGCACGGATAAATTCTTTCTCCACGTCGTTAAAGCCCACAAAATCAAAAGACGGAGTGGTTCTCAACTTTGCCACACGGTCAATGGGTCTTTCTTTCATAAGGGCAACAAACTCGTTTACAAGCATGTCGTCATCAATTTCCCTTACTGTGTGGCATTCTTCGTCTGTCAAAGGCGAACCTAAAAATTTTTCATATATCGCACTTTGTAAATTATCCTCCGTTTTTACAAAAACGGGCAGACTCTTTTTGATTGGCCGCGGGATATCCGACATATATGCCTCGCTTGCGTCATGCAGCAGGCAAGCAAGCCGAACCCGCACCGGGAGCCCACGTGCTTCTGCCTCTTTAGCACAATTAATGGAATGCTGGGCAACAGAAAAGAAATGGGATAAATGCCCGTTGCCCCTGCACAACAGAGACAAAGAGTGGGCAACATCATCAATTTTTATTTTGCTCAAATCCGGTTGTAAAGGGTTGAAACTTTCCCCAGTATAGGTTGTGATAAATCCCATTGTAAATATGTCCTTTCACGGTTTTAACTTCCACGTTCTAATTTCCCAGGGCTCTAATTTATCACAGTTGTCCGCAATATCTTCCCCAAGAAGGTTAACTTGCCCCGCATTGGCCGCAAATTGGCTTTTGGGGCTGCAAACTGTCCCCTGCCCCGCACATTCATAAAAACGCGCAAACAAATCCCCTTTTTCCGGGTACAACGTGCTAAGCACCGCTGTCTCGCCTACTCCGTCTGTTTCCATAAAGCGTACGGTGTCTTGTATGCACCCCCTATTTTCGCCGTCAACAGGCAGCAGCGCGAACGGATATTGATACTCCAGTGCCTTACGGTGTAGCCATAGATTGTCACATTTACCCACAAAGGGTAAAATCGCAAATTCGTGGCTGTATTCCCCATGTAAATATCTGTCACCCCATACATAATTATTGGCGTACGCCAGGGGAAGTGACAGGGCGTTGCCTTCCCGTACCATGCACATAGCACCGCTGTTAATGTACGCAAGCCCGATATTTTTATCATATGCAGCCATCCAATAGTTACCCTGGATGTATTTGTCATCGGTTTCCGCTATGCAGAAAGGTAAATCCCTAATACCGGTTATGCTGCCTTCCATTGCCGTATTAAGGATAAACCGCAGTTTGTCTTCATGGACAAAGCCGTTGGTGTTGTCCTTAAATTCTGCGCCTTCAATCGTGGTGCCAATTTTTTCGCCACTGTGCCAGAAAGTAGTCTTACAGCGAATTACTTCGCCGTCTATCTTTATCACAAATCTAATGCCTGTTGCCCCAACTGTACCCATAAACTCTGCCTGCGAAAACCCATCCCGGCAGAAAACATTCCATTTACCGGATGCTTCTTGAGCTGTTCCGTCAATTACTCCGGCGAACAACGCGCCTTTAGGGCCGTCCACCACCGTTGTGTCACCCTTTTGTATGGTGCGGATACCGTTGGAATCCAGCCGGATGGTATAAAAAGCCGTACGCAAAGTGCCCGTTTCTGCATCGTAAGAATCTGTGGGCCCAATATAAACCCCTTCCACAGGCCGTATGGAGTAGCAAGCCGCAGACAACCCGTCAAGCTCTGCAAAAAAGCGGACAACTACTCGGGTTATTTTGTCGCGGCGTTTATCGGCACCACCGCCGTCAAGCACGGTTACAGAGCATGGAACAGGTTTGTCACCCAAGAAAACGCCTGCGTGAGTTACGCCACTGCCACGGGGATAAGCCACTTCCCGCTCCACAAGAGTCTTGGTGTGCCAGGAATTGGGGTTTACCACAAGTAAACTATGGGGTGCGTTACATTCAAATTTACTTGCTAAAGAAGCCAAAGATTCCTTCATAACCTCCTTTGTCAACTCCAGTGACCTGGGGATGTATGTTTCGTAATCGCTCATTAGCCCGCAAATTTGAATGTCGTGGTGCTGGGAGATAAGCACATTTTCCCAGGATATATCAAGTCCTATCTCCATTGTCTCGCCGCCCAGCATAACAGAAAAGCTGTTAATCCGCTCTGCCATAACCTGGGCTGTTTCTGCCTTGCGACATCCGTTCCAAATTACATTGCCGCAGTACCCCCAAGGCATACGAACTACAAACTCGTTAGGTTTGGGGGAAAATTGCGCTTGGGGCTTGCCAAAAAGCTGTGATATTTCTTCTAAAGTAATCCACCGGTAATTAGGGTTGCCTTCAACATGCTCTACAAGTTTTTCACACTGCAAAACAATGTCGTCGTAGCGGCTGGCTAAAAGAGGTGAAATATGGGCAAATTTTTCGCCAAACTCTTCAAGGGACAAATCCGTAGCATCGGGCCAGCGGGTTAAAGCCCAGTTGTCCATTGTAGTTATGCCAAACTCCGCACCCTGCCCTTCATATGTGGGTACGGTGGGAATCTCTGTGCCGTCTTGCCCAACCCATGTGCCATAACCCACGTTGTATTGGGGGTTGTAGCCATACATCATAAAGTGTGTACGCATTATGGCGGCTTTATATCCCGTTTGTTTGGCCAGCTGCGGTATTTGGCTGTGAAGAGCGTGCTCGCTAATTGCATAAACATCCGGTGTTTTCTTGAAATACCGTAAATTTGTACGGACCGCATATACCAATTGCCGCACATTCGATTCCTCGCTGATAAACACCGATAATGGCTGACCATATGTCACAGAGCCAATTGCCAAACGGCCTTGGTATTTCTCCAAAGCCTCGTTTATTTTCTTGGTCATGTCCGACTCTATGTCTTCATACTTGTCATAGGTGAAGGCCTCATTATCCAGCCCTATTTTAAAACTTGGATACTTGTCCAGCCATTCCAGGGCATTGCGAAACCTGTCTTCAAAATTGGGGCCCCACAAAATATACCCTCCGTGGTCGTAGGATAATAAATACATTGGTGTGTTACTGCTCATTTGTGTACATCCTTTCATAAATATGTCTGTATTCCATTATAACACAGATTTTATAATATTTTGCATTATTATGTTGCCGTTGTAAACCGCCTATGGTATATTTGACATGTTCAATGTAAAGTGTGCTTGCGCGCGCGTTTCGTACAGAGCAATTTTTTGTAGTATTAATAAACGAGGTGAATAGAAGCAAATGAAAATTCGTATGGACTACAACAATATGCTTACCCACATGGTTGGTGAGCAAGGTATCTGCCAAGCTGCTTTTGACAAACTTGCCCCGCAAATTGCAAAAGCAGGTACAGCGATGACAGAAAAACGCAAAGCCGGTCAAATGGCATGGCGTGAATTGCCGTATAACCAAAAGGAAGTTGTAGAGGAAATTAACGCGTATGTGGCCGAAACGAAAGACCAAATTGACGCATTTGTGGTACTTGGCATAGGCGGAAGCGCACTTGGGCCCATGGCAGTGCAGCAGGCGTTAAACCACCCGTACTACAACGAGCTGCCGCGGGAAAAGCGCGGCGGGTTTCCAAAACTTTATGTAATTGACAATGTAGACCCAGAGCGGTTGGTTTATCTTTTCCAAACTATTGACCCAACCCGCTGCTTGTTTAATGTAATTTCCAAATCCGGCAGCACATCCGAGACAATGAGCCAATTTATGATTGTCCAACAAATATTGGAAGAGAAACTTGGCAAAGAGGCCGCAAAAAAACTTATTGTATGTACAACAGACGCAGTTTCCGGAAACCTTATAACAATTGCCAAGGCCGAAGGCTACAAGTATTTTATTATTCCAAGTGCGGTGGGCGGACGTTTTTCCGAGCTTACACCGGTGGGGCTTCTGCCCGCGGCTTTTTGCGGCTTAGATATAGCGGGGCTTTTGGAAGGCGCGGCACAAATGGATAAAATGTGCGAAACAGATGACATTTACAAAAATTCTGCCCACATGTTTGCACTGCTTCATTACATTGGCATGATACGCGGCAAAAATATTTCTGTTATGATGCCCTATGCAGATTCCCTAAAATTTATTTCCGATTGGTACGCCCAGCTTTGGGCAGAGTCTTTGGGCAAACAGTATGACCTGGACGGCAATGTAGTAAACGTTGGGCAAACCCCTGTTAAGGCCTTGGGCGTAACGGATCAGCATTCTCAAGTGCAGCTTTACGCGGAAGGGCCGTACGATAAAATAATCGTCTTCCTTGGTGTAGATAAGTACCGGGAAACAATTACAATCCCCAAAACCTACGGCGACATGCCAAGTTTGGGCTTTTTGGGCGGCGTAACCCACAACCGGCTTATTAAAGTAGAACAAGATGCCACTGAATACGCCCTTACAAAAGCCAAGCGCATGAACATGACAATTACTTTACCGGAAGTAAATGCGCAAACATTGGGGCAGCTACTGTACTTTTTTGAAGTTGCAACGGCTTATGCGGGAGAACTGCTGAACATTAACGCTTTCGACCAGCCCGGCGTAGAAGAAGGAAAAAACGCCACATATGCCATGTTTGGCCGCCCGGGATACGAAGCAAAAAAGGCTGAACTAGATGCCGCCCTACCTAAAGATACAAGGTATGTAATTTAACACAAAAAACTAATTCAAATCCATCCTTTGGTTATCATCAATCAACATAATGTTGACAAAAAAGGGTGGTTTTTTATTGTTAACCTTGATTACTGCGACAAATTCATGTATACTGCCATATCTCATTAACTTAGAGGAGGGATTGTCACATGAAGTCAAATGTTGGTGAAATAATTAAGAACTTACGTAAAAGTCTTAACATTAGTCAGGAAGAATTGGCTAGCCGACTTTATATGGACCGAAGCAAGTTATCACGCATAGAGTCCGGCGAAAGCAGCATTACTGTTATTGAGTTTCTTACCGCTTTTTCTGTCCTTGGTTTCCCTACGGAAGATTTTTGGATAGCATATCTTACTTGGGATGAATTTAAAGGATACAGGCTGTACAGAAAAATACGCGAATTTCTAAAACGTGACGATGTTGATAAGATTCGCGACATTTTGCCGCCATTTAAAGAAAACCCTCTTTCCAAACAATCTTTTATGTATCAGTTCGTAACTTTTCTTGATATTTTACTAAACACAAATCTCTCGGATAGTCAAAAAATTGGAGAACTTCATAATGCCCTTAAGTACAGTATTCAAGATTTCGCATACGAAAAAATTTGTGAATACCGCTTTAATTTCAGCGAACTATTAATTGTTTATGAAATTGCTATGGCACACAGCCGCTCTGAAAAAACGGAACATCAAGAAAAAGCAATAGAAATATTAACATCCATTGCCGAAAACATAGATAATTTTTGTTTGACGGTAGAGGAAAAGAACGTAATTTTACCAAAACCACAAGTAAGCCTGTTTAGCTTATTGATGGATTTGGGCGATTACGAAAAGGCGGCCTTTGTGTGTGAAAGCGTACTGGTATTGGCCAGAACATACCGCAGCCAGCAATTATTACCTTTTACCACATACTCTTTAGCAGTATGTTTCAAAAAAACTGGTAAAAGTACAGATGAATACATGCCATTATTAATAAGAGCATATCATGCTGCCAGGTGCATCGAACAGCATGATCTTGCCAACAAAATAAGGGAGGAGTATGACATCTAATGAATATTGCCGTTGGAGAAAAAATTAAAGAGTTACGCAAAGAGCTAAACATGAGCCAAGAAGAATTTGCGGGGAAAATAGCCGTCAGCGTCAGACATTTATCCCGGTTGGAAACAAACCAGGCAAATGTTGATATTTCTGTTCTTGTAGGCATTTTACGGGTTTTTGACAAAACTATGGATGATTTTGGTGCCATGTTCCTTGACAGCAAGGAGTATGGACAGCACAAAGAATTCCTGACTCTCCGGTCATTTTTTTCTACTAGAAGATGGGATGACTATGATGAATTTCTTTCTTCTATAGATTCCAGGCTTGAAATTGCCCCGGAGATGCAGCAACTTATTGCACTTGCAACAATAATACGGCGGATAGAGGCCAGTGACGATTATTTTAGCTTTACAAAGGATGACCTAAAAATTTTACATGACGCAATGTGTATATCACAGGAAAATTTTGATGAAGATAAGGTGTCGGAATACTTACTGACACGGATGGATGTAGACATAATACACACAGTATGTCATGCTTATCTTGCTTTTAAAGAATTTGACAGAGCTGTAAAGCTTGCGCAAGCTGTTTTAGATAACAAAAGTATAGTGGCCAGATATGCCGAAAACAAAGGAGATTTTGCATATATTCAAGCCCTTTTATATCTTATTTCATGCTATGCACACTCTGGCAGAAACGCGGATGCCACATTACTTCTTTTACAAACCTACAGAAAACTTATGGATGATGAAATACCCATCCGGAACATTGGATTTTGCACTTCGGAACTTGGTTTTTTATATGCTAAAAAAGGTGAAGACAAGTCACTTGCAAAATCTTATCTTACCAGGGGTTACCATTGGTATGTTATGGAAGGCCTATCTTTTAAAGCGGATAATATCAAAGAGGATGCTAAAAAACTGTATAACATAGATATTGAAATTTAACCTGACAAAATCTGCACATAACAGATAAAAGAAATGCGACACATCTTGTCGTGTTTTTTTATGACTTTTTGTTGTACTATCTTGATGAACAAAGTACATTTGCTTCTATCTCTTTACTTCCCCAATATAGCGTAAAAGCCAACATTTATGTTGGCTTTTACTTTCCCCATGAAACCGTTTTACAGCAAGAAGGGATTTTTCCATGAAAAACCTGGTATACATTGCAACCAGTGATACTTTTGCCGGACACGACCTGCAATCGTTTTTAGAAGAGGATGGCTTCCGCGTAAGGTGCTTTAACACCAAGAACGCGCTTTTTACAACCTTAAAGCAGAAAAGATGCGATTTAGCAATTATTGATTTAGCCAAATCCGGCAACGACGGCATAATTTCATGTGCAAAAATTAAAAATATTTTTGATTTGCCCGTTATCACTCTTGTTGAACATGAGTCTGATAATGATTATGTTTCTTGTATCCTTAACGGGTTGGACGTGTGCCTTACAAAGCCATTTAACCCTGTAAAGCTTATCGCCCACACAAAAGTATTGTTAAAAAAACCGCGTCAGTTTAGCTATTTATTTGAAAAAGATGATTGCCATAAAATATCCTACGTCGATATAGTAATTTATCCGGATAAAAGAATTGCCTACTGCAACGGCAGTGAGTTGGAACTTACAAACACGGAATTTCGCCTTTTAAAGCTGATGTTTGAAGATGCAGACAGGGCCGTCTCCAGAAATGAGTTAATGAGCAAAGTATGGAGAAAAGAAAATTCTGCAAGGGCACGGGCTACAGACGATACAGTAAAACGGCTGCGGCGAAAACTAATTGACGCAGGAAGCCAGGTTTCAATAGATAATGTATGGGGCTTTGGCTTTAGGCTTGGAACAAACAATTTTAATACCGGCGGCGTAGTAGTGAAATAGTCTCCACATGCGGGGTGCGCGGAAACATGTCCATTCCTTCGATTTTTTCTACGTTGTACCCTGCCGCAACCAACAAGTTCAAGTCCCGTGCAAGTGATTTTGGTTTGCACGCTACATAAACAAGCTGCGGTGCATTTAGCGCGACAATTTGCGGCATAGCTTTTGGGTGAAGCCCATCGCGGGGCGGATCCACCACAACAACATCCGGGGCAGCCGGGTGTTGTTTTATTATGTCTTGCACATCCCCTGCGTAAAAGCTGCAATTGGTAATGCCGTTAAGTTGGGCATTGTCTTTTGCGGCTTTTATTGCGTCTTCTACAATTTCGACCCCCAGTATTTTATCAAAATACGGCGATAGTATTTGTGCAATGGTACCTGTGCCGCAGTAAAGGTCATATGCAAGCCTGGTATGGCAGCTTGCGGCGTAGCTGCGCACTAAACCGTACAATACTTCTGCCCCGGCAGAATTTGTTTGAAAAAACGAAAAGGCAGACACTTTAAATTTTAAGCCGCAAATTTCCTCGTTATAGTAATCACGCCCATACAATAAATTCACATTCTCATTTTTTACAACATCAGCGACACCGTCATTTACGCTGTGTAAAATGCCTACAATTTTTCCGTCAACTTTTAAGCCGCAAAGCCCTTCCACCAACGGGCCCAGCGGTGTTTTCAAAGCAGATGCAGTGGACAAATTCAAAAGAATTTCCCCGGTAAATTCGCCGCGTCTAAGTACCAAGTGCCGCAATGCGCCAATGTGCCGCTTGCGGTGATAAACCATTTCACCGGATTGGCGGAAGTATTCCAACACATGCACTATTACGCGCTTAAAATCGTCGCAAATAAGAATGCAGTTTTCCGGTGTGGCAACCTCGTAAAAACTCCGTTGTTTACGCATTCCCAGTGCCATTCGTCCGTCTTTGCCTTCGTCGCCAAAAGCCAGCTCCATTTTATTGCGGTAACCTGCTACATGTGGGGCCGGGTGTAATTTTTCTACCAAGTACCCGTAGTCCCCCAACGCTTCTACCAAGGCTTTTTCTTTAATCTCCAGTTCCTGCAAATATGGTATGTCTAAGTAGGTACAGCCGCCGCACCTGCCAAAATGTTCACACTGTGTATTCATATTTTAGTCGTTCCCTTCTTTTTCCGTTTCAGAAAATACCAGTTTATATACACCGTAAGCCAGTAACGCTCCGGTTAGCTGCATACATATAAATACAAAACCGTCAACGGGCCTTATCCCCACAGCAGTGTTTGTAAACATTCTTGCAATAGCAACTTGCGGGTTTGCAAACATGGTAGAGGAAGTAGACATAATCATACCACCAACCAAAAGGCTTACTACAATAGATATTTTAGCCGATTTCAATTTAACCAGTAACAGAATAGCAAATATAAGGATAAATGTCCCAATAATTTCGGAAAAATATAAAGAGTTCCCTCGCGGGACACTTGAAATAGAGAGTAACACCCCTACTTCATCATAAAACATCAAATGGCTGATAACCATCCCAAAAATGCCACCGGCAACCTGTACAATTACATACATTATAGCTTCACTGTAACCAATTTTTTTATCCAATACCAGTGCCATAGTTACCACAGGGTTAAAATGCCCACCGGAAATATGCCTAAACATTTCAATTAGTGCAAACAATACCCCGGCTACGGCAATCGCATTTGCAATTAATGCCACACCTATATGGCTTTCAAAAACATAAATAAATAAAATTATTGGTGAAACCGCCGCAATTAGTAAAAACATTGAGCCGATAAACTCGGCTGCTAACCGATTAGTTTTTATATCTATCAAAGTATATTCTCCTTAACATTTACCAACGAGTGTATTCATCGTATTAGAATTTGTCAATACGTATGCGTAGATTTCAACTGGTCGGATTTTCTTACCAGTTGGAATTTGCAAGAACAATTTTCCAAAGGTTAAAAAACACTTGCCACAGCTTCAAATTATTGTATAATTTTAGGCAACTATAGTATTTTCTAAGGAGGTAATCAATGCTCTGGGTAAAAAACGACATACAGGATGTAATGCAAAAGTTGGACACAGGTATGAGGGGTTTGTCCAAAGAGGAAGTAGAGGGCCGCATTCAAAAGTACGGCTTAAACGAATTTGAGGAAGAGAAGAAAGACACCTTAATGCAGAAAATCCTGCATCATCTTTCGGAAATTCCTACATTAATACTAATTGCAGCCGCAATTATTGCCACCATAGCCGCTGTAATGAATGAACGGGGCGAATATGGCGGCAGCGCAAGCGATTGGGCTAAAGTTGTGGTAATTCTTTCAATTGTAGTTATAAATGTTTGCCTGGGACTTTACCAGGAAAGCAAGGCCGAAAAAGCCTTAGAGGCCCTAAAGAAAATGAATGCCTTCAAAACTACAGTTATCCGCGACGGGGTAAAGCAAATTGTAGAAGCTAACCAGCTTGTACCCGGCGACATTGTAGAGCTTAACACAGGCGATGTAATTACCGCAGATGCCCGTATTATCGAAGCCAGCAGCCTTCAAGTGGAAGAGGCCGCACTTACCGGGGAAAGCCAGCCCGTAGAAAAAGACCCAAACGTGGAAGTGGCGGAAGATGCCCCTCTGGGTGACAGGCTTAACATGGTTTATTCCGGCTGCTTGGTAACAGGCGGACGCGCCCTTGTTGTGGTTGTAGAAACCGCCATGGAAACAGAAATGGGCAAAATCGCCCGTATGCTTAACACCACCAAAAAATCACTAACGCCGCTGCAAATGAGACTGCAGCAATTGGCAAAGCGTATATCCATTGTCGCGCTGATAAGCGGTGTGGTTATGTTCTTTGTAGGGTTTGTGTTGTGGGGCAACGCCGCCATAGACATGCTGTTACTGGCCGTTGCTCTTGGTGTTGCGGCTGTACCCGAAACACTGCCGATTATTGTAACAATGATACTTTCCTACGGCGTGTTTAACATGGTAAGCAAAAAAACCATAATCCGTAAAATACCCGCCGTAG
>WQTQ01000149.1 GCA_009786175.1 Bacillota bacterium
TGTGCTTTTTACCACGAGTAAATTCATTGTCGAATTAAATGCGGCGCGGTAAGCGTATTTCAAGTGCTTAAACCGCGCTATTTCTTTGCCGCAATTTTTGTCAAGTATGCGAATAAGCCGGCCGGTTAAAACAGCCGTGTACTTATCGTTATGAATTGTAAATTTATAACCGGAACTCATTACTCTGCGTAATCTCCTAACTCCGTTGGATAATCCCCGTTAAAATACGCCACGCACAAGCCCTTATATTTTTCCGCGAAGGGCAGGTTAATTGAATTAACCAGCCCGTCCACGCTTAAATACTCCAGGGAATCCGCGCCCAGTAGTGCGCAAATTTCATCCACGGTGCGGTTGTAGCCAATTAGTTCCTCCTGGGAGCTTGGGTCTACGCCGTAGTAGCCGGGAAATTTAAAAATAGGCGACGGTATACGTAAGTGGACCTCTTTGGCCCCGGCCTCCCGTACCAGTTGGACAACGCGCTTGGTAGTTGTGCCGCGCACAATAGAGTCATCGATAACAACCACCCTTTTGTCTTTTACTACGCCGCGCACGGCTGAAAGCTTCATTTTTACGCTAAGCTCCCGCAATTCCTGCGAAGGCTGGATAAAAGTGCGGGCTACATATCTGTTTTTAAGCAAGCCAAGTTCGTATGGGATTTGCATAGCCTCTGCATAGCCGATTGCCGCGCTAACGCCGGAATCCGGCGCGGCGGTTACAACATCCGCTTCTACCGGGGCCTCCATGGCAAGGGTTTTGCCCATTAATTTGCGGGCGTTGTGTACGTTTACCCCGTAAATGTCCGAATCCGGCCTTGCGAAATAAATAAACTCCATACTGCAAAGGGCATGGCTTGTTTTGTCTGTAAAATGTTCTACGGTCATGCCGTTATCGTTAATTATTACCATTTCACCCGGGTTAATGTCCTGTAAGAAGCTTGCGCCAATTGTATCAAAGGCGCAGGTTTCCGACGCTACAACAAATGACTTGCCAAAACGGCCAACGGACAGTGGGCGCAGGCCGTTAGGGTCCAGGGCGGCAATCATTTCCGTTGGGGTAAGGATTAGATAGGCGAACGCGCCTTTTAACTGGCACAGTGCGGCTTTAACGTTTTCCACAAATGTATCGTTGTGCTGCCGTTTAATAAGGTGGGCCAGTACCTCTGAGCCGGAACCGGATTGGAATATGCTGCCCGCGTATTCCAGTTCGCGCCGTAAACCGTGATTATTAACTACATTTCCGTTATGGCATAGGGACAGGCTGGAATTTTCGAATTGGAATAAAAACGGCTGCGTATCCGCAATTTGATTGCGCCCGCCGGAAAACGTATGGCGTACATGGCCAATTGCGGCTGTACCGCGCATACTGTCTAGGGTTTCTTTTGTGAACACTTCGGAAACCAGACCCATGCCACGGTGCTGAATTAAGTCACTGCCGCTTTTTACAACAATTCCCGCGCTTTGCTGGCCGCGATGCTGCAAGCTGTGCAAGCCAAAATAGGCTAGCTGTGCCGCAGAGTCATCGCTGCCCCATATGCCAAATATACCGCATTCTTCGTACGCGCCTTTTATTTCAGTAAGCATGGTATCGCTTCTTCCCAAATTTTTTGCAAGTCTTTTACGGGCATGTCTATGGTTGAGTTGCCGCTACAGCTAATGCTCAACTTACCCGTGGTGTTAACTGTGCCGATTAGCATCGCCGTTACTACTCTTTCAAAAGCAGTTTTGTTTTCCGGTGCAACACTTACGATAAAGCGCGATTGACTTTCAGAAAACAGCAGAACGGCATCGGTTAATGGAATATCAACTTCCGCGCCAAGACCTTGACCAAATAGCGACTCTGCCAAAGCAACGGCAATCCCGCCTTCGGAAACATCGTGAGCAGATTTTATTAAACCTTCTTTTATTCCTCTAAGCACCATTTGTTGGTTGGCTTTTTCCGTTTCCAGGCTAATTGACGGCGGGCAGCCTTCAATTTTCCCTTTTTGCATAAGCTGCAGTTCACTGCCGCCAAATTCCGAAGAGGTACTGCCTATTAGGTAAATTAAGTCGCCGTCATTTTTGAAAAATTGAGTTGTGATGTGGGCCAAATCTTCTACCAGCCCAACCATACCAATTGTAGGTGTCGGGTAAATAGCCGTACCGCTGCGCTCGTTGTACATAGATACATTTCCGCCGATTATCGGGGTGTTCAGCGCGACACAGGCGTCACTGATGCCGCCTAATGCATGCTCCATTTGACAGAAAATTTCCGGGTTGTCCGGGCTGCCAAAGTTTAGGTTGTCTGTTACGGCAAGAGGTGTTGCGCCGGAAGCGACAATGTTCCTTGCGGCTTCCGCTACGGCAATTGCGCCGCCAACGCATGGGTCTAAATATACATAACGGCCATTACAGTCTGTAGTCATGGCCAATGCTTTGTTTGTGCCGCGTATGCGAAGCACCGCCGCGTCAGAGCCCGGGGGTACTACTGTGTTTGTGCCAATTTGATAGTCGAATTGTTCATAGACATATTTCTTGCTGGCTATACTTGGCCTGCCTAAAAGGTCATAAAGGGTTTTGTTGTAGTCATCAATTGGGTCCGGTGTAGTGTCTAACCCCATAGACAACCTAATGTACTCTGCGACCCGTGAAGGTTTGCGGTATTCCGGGGCTTGATCGGCCAGGGCATCTGCAGGTACTTCCGCTGCAAGTTCGCCTTTATGGAATATGCGCATAAAACCGTCGCTTGTAACTTTTCCAATGGTCACAGCGTCCAGGTCATACTTTTTGAAAATTGTGCGGACTTCCTCTTCCTGTCCTTTTTCGATAACCAAAAGCATGCGCTCTTGGGACTCGGAAAGCATCATTTCAAAGGGCAGCATACCTTCTTCCCGCTGGGGCAGCTGGTCCAGGTACAATTCCATTCCCATACCGGCTTTGCTTGCCATTTCACAAGAAGACGAAATTAGTCCGGCGGCCCCCATGTCTTGGATACCTACAAGTGCCGGGTGGCGAACAACTTCCAAGCAAGCCTCCATCAAAGCTTTTCCAAGAATTGGGTCGCCTACAACATATACGCCTTTATCGTCGTCACTAAGTTCTTTGCTGGAGAATGACGCACCGTGTACACCGTCGCGGCCTGTTGGCGCACCAACGTAAATTACTGTGTTGCTTTCCCCGTGAGCTTGTCCTTTTTTGATGTCTTCGTGGTTAATTAACCCTACGCACATGGCGTTTACCAGAGGGTTGCCTTTGTAGCATTCATCAAAATAAATTTCACCGCCAACGGTGGGTACACCAAGATTATTGCCGTAATGAGCAATTCCTTTTACAACTTCCGTGAACAAATATTTTACACGGTCATTGTCCAAATTGCCAAAACGCAATGAATTCAGCATGGCTACAGGCCGCGCACCCATGGAAAACACATCTCTTACAATGCCCCCTACCCCTGTTGCCGCGCCGTGGAAAGGCTCGATTGCCGACGGTGAATTATGGCTTTCTATTTTGAAAACAACGGCCTGATTATCGCCGATGTCAACTATACCTGCGCCTTCACCGGGGCCTTGAAGAACACGCGGCCCTTTTGTAGGCAAACTGCGCAGCAAAACTTTTGAACTTTTGTAGGAACAATGCTCGGACCACATAGCAGAAAATAAGCTAATTTCCGTATAGTTTGGCAGCCTGCCCAAAATGTTTTTTACCATTACAAATTCGGTGTCTGTTACACCCATTGTGCTGTACAACTTGTTTGATTCGATTTCATGTGGGGCTGGTTCTTTTCTCATGTTGACTCCTCCATATTTGTTCTTATATTTAACGCGGAAATAACGTGTCCGGTAATTCCTTTAGCAGCTCTTCCAATAAATTTTCCGGAAGATCATCAAGCATCTTGTGCAGCATTTCTTCATGATCAATGTCTGATGACATCATGCTTATCATTTTGGCGGCAACGTCTCTCAACTCCATATCAATTTTAAGCTTAATCCCAAGCTTAGATGCAAAATCTTTAACATAAACAGCCGTTTTTTTGCATGGAACAGAGATACACAGCGGTCTGCCTTCATTGAGAATGTACTTTGTAAGCATCTGAATTGCCACGACTTCTATTGTTAGTTCTTGATCAAATGCCATGTCTATCATCATGCCGCTTTTAGCATCTACCAAAAAAGCTATGTGAGGGATCTTGGGTCTTGCCCCTCTCTCTTCCTGGTAAGGCAGTGGGAGATACATTATAATTACACCAAGCTCGGCCTTGTTAGTTTTTTTCTTTTTAAGCTGCGCCACATCCATATCGTCAACTATTATTAATTGTGGCTTAATAACAGGTATTGGCGGCATTTCATAACCGTAGTTATACCACATATCATTTTTTGGGCTGTAAAAGCGCAGAAGAGTTTGACCGTCTTCAAAATCAACTGCCAACCCAAGTTCGAAACTGGAAAATGCCATAATATAATTTTGCAATACTGTTATCGTCAGCTCGGCTTCTTCACGGTTTATGTGCCATGGCACATATCCGGGCTTCATAGAATGAAAATACGGCCATTGATTTTTTCCGCGGAATTTTAAACCAAGTTCCTTAATCATTGCTGTTTCTTCTTTTTCCAACTCTTCTCGGTCACCAAAATAAAGGTTTATACAGTGCTGCTCAAACATTGCGGAAAAATTGGCCTCATCATCATGATCATCATCTGATAATTTAAGAAGGCGGTTAAGAGAATCGTATCCGGGGCAAATGCATATACCATATGTCATCTCTCCGCTTCCCATAGTAATACAATAAACAGGTTCGTCACGCTCGGGCAAAAGAAGAGTTATACGTTCGGTTTCGTAAAGGTATCTCCATGGCTCTAAAGCGAGAACGTGTTTTGCAAGATTATACAATTCTACCCATTGCTCTTTGGTGGGGGGTGTTACATCAATGTTTGCCAATGCCTGCAAATTTGCCATATGGGCCGCTTCCGTGTTTGTGAATATGGGTGCCTTTCTTAAAACACGCAATGCTTCATTCAATGCTTCCATTGCTGTCTTCATTTCCTGATTACCGTTCAGCTCTCGTTTCATGAAATTCCTCCTATTGTATAATTGAACTAAACAATGCCAAACCGTCGTCGTTGCCCAACAGCATGTCCACTGCCCGTTCCGGGTGGGGCATTAGCCCCAGTACATTACCGGCTTTGTTGGTAATACCGGCAATGTTTGCTACACTGCCGTTCGGGTTATCTTCGTATGTGAATAATATTTGCCCGTTTGCCTTCATTTCTTCAAGCGTTGCGTCACAACAATGGTAATTTCCGTGCCCATGTGCAATAGGATAATTTACAATTTGACCTGCTTTGTATTGGTTGGTGAATATTGAATTATTAGAGACTATTTTTATTGGTGTGGTCTTGCATATAAAATTGGGATTTGTATTGGCAAGCAACACGCCGGGTAAAAAACCTGCTTCGGTTAAAATTTGAAAACCGTTGCATATACCCAAAATAGGTTTTCCGTCTTTGTTAAATTTGCGGAGCGCGTTGAAAATATTTGCTTTACTTGCAGCGGCTCCCGGGCGCGGAATGTCACCATATGACGAACCGCCCGGAATTAAAACAGCATCGTAAAAGTCTAGGGCGTTTGGGCTTGATTCCATACAACTTACATATTCTGCCTGCTGTCCAAGGTCGTCTGTTACGGTGTAGAACATATCCCGTTCGCAATTTGAACCGGGGAATACAATTATCGCGAATTTCATAAGATTCCTCTATTTTCGTAATTATTTGCGTAAAATACGCGGAAAGCTCTCTTTACTTTTTCCATATTCCGGTGTCATCAATCATTTTCAGGCTTGTGTCGATGTCGCCCAGTAAATTTACATGGCCCATTTTTGTGTTTGTGGCGGCTTTGGCTTTTGTTTTGCCGTACAAGTGAATTTTACCACGCTGTAACAGCGGCAGATACGGGTCAAGGTTGTGTAATGCCTCCTTGTCCATATGATTGCCCAGGATGTTTATCATAACAACCGGGGTGTGCTGTGTCACATCCCCAAGGGGCAGGCCGCAAACGGCGCGCACATGCTGCTCGAATTGGCTTGTAACACAGGCATCTATTGTGTAATGGCCGGAATTGTGGGGCCGGGGCGCAAGCTCATTAATGTAAATCTCGTCACCTACAACAAACATTTCAACCCCTAAAAGACCGATTACATCAAGCCCTTCTGCTATTTTTTTTGCGCAGGCAATGGCTTTTGCTTCAACTTCATGGGTAATACGGGCGGGTACAATGCTTAAATGAATTACATTGTTTACATGGACATTTTCCGAAACGGGGAAAGTAGTAATTTCGTCCGTAGTGCTGCGGGCCACAATAACAGAAACTTCTTTGGAAAAGTGCATCCATTTTTCTAAAATGCACTCGCTGTTTGCGGCTAATTCCAATGCGGCGGGCAGGTCTGCTTCCGACTTTAGTACAATTTGCCCTTTACCGTCGTAACCGAACATCGTGGTTTTTAGCACGGATGGATAGAAAACTGTTTCTTTCAATTGCTGCGGGCTTTCTATCAAATAAAAATCCGGTACGGGAATGCCCATATTTTTGATTGCTGTTTTTTCCCTAAAGCGGTGCTGGGTGATTTTAAGTACCTCGCTGCCCTGGGGCAAGTAAGCGTTTTTTTTCAAATACTCCAGCGCATCATAATCTATATTTTCAAACTCGTAGGTAATAACATCGCTTATTTCTGCTAATTTTTTTATAGCATCCATGTCATTGTACGCGGCTGTAATTTGCGTGTCGCAAACTTGCGCTGTAGGGCAATTTGGCGTTGGGTCAAGCACGGCAACAAAGTAGCCCATTGCTTTTGCCGAAAGGGCCATCATGCGGCCAAGCTGCCCGCCGCCGATTATGCCGATGGTTTTGTAAGGCAGGATTGTCATTACTAAGCCTCCTCAAAGTCATTGTAAAAATACGAAACATTATCATCGCGGGTGGCGTTGCCACCGGTTGAATCATACAAAGCGCAGGCGGCTGTATTGGTTTTGTGAGTGTATAAAAATATTTTACGTATGCCGCTTAGTTTGCAAAGTTGTTTTATGTTTGTCATCATTTGCTTGCCTACGCCCTGCTGCCTGTAAGCCGCGTGTACCCCTACCCCGTGAATGTACAGCATGTTGCCGGTGCCATCCAGCCTGTTAAGTTCGTGCCCGCAAATGTAGCCTATAATTTTGTCGTCTTCGATACAGGCAAAGAAATAATTTGCCGGGTTTGATAAAAAAATTCTCGCGCTTTCTTCGTCAACTGCCCACATTTCCAGGGCTTCTGTTTCATTACGGGTATTAATTAGTAGTTGTAAATCAATGATGCCAAGTTTCCTGTAGGTTCTTTTACTCATAAGTTTGCCCCGTTTCGGTTTTTAGTTCAAGTAATTTCTTTCGGGATATTTCCGCAAAATGAAGCGTGTTTCCCACCTCGGCAATTTTGCCGTAAAGTGAAAGCGCGCCTTTAATATCGCCGAGTTTTTCCAGCAAATCTGCCTCGTAGTATTTGAATGCCAACTTATGGCGCAGGGATAATTTTTTTACGTATATGCTGTACAAATACCGTACTTGAGCCAGAAAGTATTTAGTGGTATCGTCGGTTACGTTTAGCTTGTAATGGTATTCGGCAACGGATAAATCGATGCTCATGTTGAGTTGAGGCAAGAAGCTCCGACGCCGTAGCTTTATCAAATTTTTGTATTCTACGGTGGCATTCTCCATGTCGTTTTTATCTAAATAGTAAGACATTAGGAGTACATGATAGGCGACTTTAAAGCCAAAATCCCGCCTTTTGTGTGGCTCGGTTGCAATTACAAGCTCATATGAATCTTGATAACGCCCTGCAAGCGAAAGGCTTATTGCTCTGTACATGTTTGGAAATATCATGGGAGAACTTTTAAACTTCTCTAAAAAACGTACCGGGTCGCAATGCTTATCAACAATGCTAAACATTCGATACAATCTAATAGTTTGCCATACCTGATATCCAACAAACATAGTAAAAACGACGAGAATCAGACTGTGTAATTCAAGTGCGAACAATGGTGTCAGCACTATTGTAAAGCAAATTAATAAAGTAGCGTAATTTTTCCAGTTCATACCGGCTCTCTCTTTCACTGCAACCTTAGTCCGTAAACCTACCCTACAGCGGCAAATCTGCTTCCGGGTTCACCCCAAGCACAGTATTCTTTACTTTTTCCCGCCGTGCCTGCAGTCTTTCGTAAACCTCCATGTCAAAAGCCCCAACAACCTGCGCCGCAAGCAAGCCTGCATTTACAGCCCCGGCCACCCCAATAGAAACCGTGGCAACAGGTACGCCGCCGGGCATTTGTACAATTGACAATAACGAATCCAGCCCGTTCAATGTTTTAGATTGAACAGGCACGCCTATTACAGGCAAATTTGTTTTTGATGCCGTCATACCCGGTAGGTGGGCAGCCCCCCCTGCCCCGGCAATTATCGCTTTTAACCCACGCTGGTGGGCTGTTTCCGCGTATGTAAACATAAGGTCCGGCGTGCGGTGTGCCGATACTACTTTTTTCTCGTACGGAATCTGCAGCTCGTCCAAAATTATACAAGCGTGTTTCATTGTTTCCCAGTCCGATGTACTGCCCATAATTACACCTACAAGTGGTTTTTTCATAATCATCCTCCGTATTTTATTTTCCGTTTATATTCCGTTTACATTGTACACCCAAGCTTTAGGTTTGACAATGTCTAAGATATAGTCTTAGAATATGTTACAAGAAAATGTGAAAGAGGCGACCTATGAATAAAGTATTGGTAGTTGGCAAAGGCGGGCGCGAACATGCCCTGGCATGGAAATTATCCCAATCTCCGCAAGTTGAGAAGGTATATGTTGCACCTGGCAACGCGGGGATGACCAATGTGGCTGCTTTGGTGGATATCCATGAAACAAATTTTGACGGGTTAGTAAATTTCGCCAAAAGCGAAAATATTGCATTAACGGTAATTGGGCCGGACCAGCAAGTGGCGGACGGCATAGTTGACAAATTTCAAGCGGAAGGGCTGACAGTATGGGGTCCAACGGCCAAAGCCGCCCGTATAGAAAGCAGCAAGTCTTTCGCCAAGGAATTATTCAAAAAGTATAACATCCCAACCGCAGCCTACGAAGTTTTCACCGACTACACAAAGGCCTGCCAATATGTAGAAACCGCAAAAATGCCCGTAGTGCTTAAGGCAGACGGCCTGGCCGCGGGCAAAGGTGTTGTAATAACTGATTCCGTAGAAGACGCAAAAACCGCACTGTATGAAATGATGGAAGACAGCAAATTCGGCAGCGCGGGTAACATGGTCGTAATCGAAGAGTTCTTAAAAGGTGAAGAATTTTCCTTTATGGCGTTTGTGGTCGGCGAAAATGTGTACCCCATGGAACTTGCCCGGGATTACAAACGGGCTTATGACGGCGACAAAGGGCCAAATACAGGCGGAATGGGCCAATATTCTCCTGTCCCGCAAATTAGCATGGCCACCATAAATGAGGCAATTGAAATGACACTGGTTAGAACCGCAAAAGCCATGGTACAGGAAGGCTGCCCGTTTACCGGCTTTTTGTTTGGCGGGCTTATGGCAACAAATGACGGCGTAAAAGTAATTGAATTTAATGCCCGTTTTGGCGATCCGGAAGCGGAAGTGTTACTCCCTCGTTTAGACGGTGACTTGTACGAAATTCTGCAAACATTGCTGCACAGCGGTGAGCCTGTATTCGGCTGGACAAATGATGCAGCAGTTGGGGTAATTCTTGCCTCGGAAGGGTACCCGGAAGCACCTGTAACAGGACACGTAATTACAGGATTAGAAGATATGTGCGCAGAAACGCTTGTATTCCACTGCGGAACGGCACTAAACAGCAGCGGTCAGTACGTAACAAACGGCGGGCGTGTACTTATGATTGTACGTAAGGCAAAGGGTTTTGCTGCGGCCCGTGCAGGTGTTTACAGAGAGGTTGAGAAAATTAAATGCAGCCATATGTTTTATCGTAAGGATATTGCGGCGGGTGTTGAATAAAAATTGTACCCCCTGATATCAGGGGGTAATTTACAACCATTAGTTAAACTCAACTAATAGTTGTTGACGAAGGCTTGCGAATCTTGTACTGTGTATGTACAAGGTTTCGCGAGCCTATTTTATTAAAAAAGGAGCGTTTTGCATGTACGATTTCAGTAATTTTGGCCAGCGGTTACAAGAACTGCGCAAAAAGAAAGGCATGACACAAGAGGATCTTGCCCACAGAATTGGTGTTTCGGCTCAAGCTGTTTCCAAATGGGAAAACAACCAAAGCTACCCGGACATTACATCAATACCGGATTTGGCACAAATTCTTAGCGCAAATATTTCGTATCTGTTTGGCGAGCAGCCAAGTCCCCCGGCTTTAACTGTACAGTTCCCGGACAGCTACCAAGACCTGCCCCTTGTAAGTACTTTCAAACATGTGGCCTGTTATTCAAACAAAGCCGTAGAATCTAAAGACGAAAGCGGTGTAAAATTTGCCGACGGCAGTACGGCGGAACTTTCTACCCGCATGGCGGTAAACAAGGGGCAAGGGGAAATTTTATTTTTAGGCGATGAAGAATCTATGTATGATTACGAATTACAAGTACAAGGAATTGACACATCTGTTACGTCTAAACAATTCGAGTTTGGGCATACCCATAGCGTGAATATTACTACCTTGTACTGCACTTGCAAAATCGTGCCATCCCAAGACGATAAAACACGGGTTTACGCAAAAGGCAGCCCCAAGTTTCTTCATACGTTGTACGTAGAGTATGACCAATCGGAAATGTT
>WQTQ01000150.1 GCA_009786175.1 Bacillota bacterium
TTTTCAGATTCACATCTCTTGCAGCTTGGCATATTGCATCAACCTTTCTGTATTGTTGATGCTATCTTATCATATTTCTATATATCAAACAACACTCCCTGAACATGGTCTACATGGTCTAACTGTACATTACCTTCCAATATTTCTACCTTCTTATAACCGCATAACTCGCGGATTATTTCTCGCACATCTTTTCGCACCTTGCCGTACATCACTTTGCGTCTGTATTTTGGAATAAATACGATGTGATATATGCAATTCCACCTCGTATGTGCTAAACTGTTATTGTCCATTTGGATGCCTCCTGTGTTTGGATAATGGCTTGCGAAACCTTTATCAATTTAACACAGGAGGCTTTTTTATCATACGTTACGCTTCCGCTACGGCGAGTCTCACCAGCTTAGCTGGTGGTTTGAGTTCTCAATCAAGGAAGTTAATTTGGGAATTTGGTTAGCAAAAACGAGAATATGGGCGTAAAGGGTGCTAATATGTAAAATTGTGGCTCAGCAAACAAGCCCAATACGAGGCGTTCCCAGACTAACGTCTACTTCCTCGGAATTTACTTTGGGAAACTTTTATCGCTATGCGAGAAGAAGAAAAAAGAGTTAAAAGGGGCATTTCAGAAAGGCACTGAAATGCCACGGGGGTGCGGAAAATCTCCACCCTTAAACCCTTGACAACGCTACCAAGTTTCTCAAACTAAGTTCCACTACTTTTTTATTCCCAGACTAAAATCCACACCCTTGTCCACTGTGGAACTTACTATGGGAATTTACTCATAAAATATTTTTGAGAAAATTGTTGGTTCTATCTTGACACATTCGTAGCCGTACCGCAGAGCGATGTCGATGATTTTATCTTTACTATTTTTGATATCCTGGGCCGCAAGTGTTAATCGCCGTTGCCGTATATAATCTGATAGCGGCACTTGCGTTACAAATGAAAACAGGCGTTAGAATTCCCATACAGAGGTGTTCATATGCTGTGCCGCTATGTTGTAGTCGATTGTATTTACCAAATTATTTTCGATATAAGCTATTGCTTTTTCCATGTCCTTTTGCCATTGCATCGTGCCGTTGTCTGTGCTGTTAATAAATTGTCTTTTAATTCGGTTTTCAATGTTTTTTCGGCGTTTATACGCGTTAACAATTTTTGCCGGTTGATCTAATTCATTTTGAGGGCTCATGTTTTGTATGGCCGGTACTTTATTTAGATTATTTCGAATAGCATAAAAAACCGCTGCTTTATGTTTGCAATGTTCACTCCAATCATAGGGGCAGTCGCATTGGGTATAAACAATTCCATTGCTGTCAGAAAGAGTTACGGAAACGGTATACTTCTCGTTTCCTTTTACATTGGCTACCCATGTGCCGTTAACATAATCCAATGAAGTAACATTGTTGGCTGAATAATAATCCCGTCCCCGGGCCAAAATCATTTCTTCTATGTATAATTCAAAATCATTGATGGTCATTTTACCTCCAAATTTTTTTATTGCTTTAGGAAATTACTCTTTGCGAAACGCGCGCAAGTGCGCTTTATATCTGCGTTGAGTCAACCATATTGCATTACTTGGATGTGGATTTGTAAAAAAAAGGGGCTGTAGATGTTTAAATGAGTACAATTACCCACTCAGAAGCCTGTCGGAAAATATTCGACGGGCTTTTGGAATTTTGTTTTTTTCAAGCTGAACCACTCCACTTATAGACAAGTCAACGTACCGAAATATACATTTTATTTGTTGCCAGTAGCTTTATTTTCCAATCTATAGTTTATGGATAATGGTAAGCAAGCAAGCTAAAGGCAATGGTACTGTCCAACATGATGTTTATTATATTTCATCCACATCTTCTCTATATCAGAATCATCAACAAGAGCAAACGCTTTGTCGTAATCGTAATACGTAGGATTTTCTCTTTTTCTAGCATTATAGTTGCTGTAACGTAAAACTCGTTCAATTATCCATACACTATTTGCAACGGCTTCTGTTTCTTGTGGTGAATGATTTGGGTAAGGTGTCTGTTCATAATTACCATTTGTAGTTTTTATTATCTCTATAGGAAGATCACGCTTTTGGTGTTGTTGTATAGCGTGTGTTAGTTCGTGAGCGAATTGAAAAGCAAGCTGTTGATAGAATTTTAAGTCCCCATTAATTGAACTTAACTTGATTGTATCAAAAAGGTACTCGGGATTCCCTTGAGTTAAAACGATTTGACATTTCAATTGATCTACCCCATATTTACAAAAAAGAAAATCAATGATTATTGGAAAATTTTGCCTTGTTTCCGTTATGAAATTCAACTTGGATGTAATTCCCCTGTATGAAAACATTTCAATTCATCTCCTGTATAATTAATGTTGGATTCATAAGACCTAAATACATCATAAATAGGGCTGTCCCGTCAAGTAAGAAAACGATAATTTCCTATAGCGACTATCGATTAGTGTCGCATGTAATGCGACAATCATCGATTCGGAGCGTTAGGAAATTATCGTTTTCGGGCTGACGAGACAGCCTCTTTATACCAGATTTTATTCAGCCGGTAATGCGGTAAACTGAACCGTATTGCTGTCCAGCATTTGTACGTCGTATCCAAATATATTGGACACAGCGCGGAACGGCAGGAATATATTGCCGCCTTCATTTATTGTGCGCAATTGACCGCGCGCACGGCCTGTTAACGGACCTGCCCATGTAGCAAGGTCTATTTCGCTGTGCTGCACACCGTTTATTGTTACTGCAACGCGCGGGTCATTGGATGTTACAGCCAGTGCAATTTCACTGCCATTTGTGTGCCTGCCTAAAACGGTAGCCCAGCCGGTAATTGGCGCGTTAAACATTATTTCTGTAGATGGGTCGGATTCGATTAATATAGCAAACGCACGAAGGGATACATATCCAACACCGTCACGGAACAAGATAGGCTGGCCTGTAACGCCGGGGAAAGTATCTGTTGTACGAACCGGGAATGACCGCGGCTGTGTTACTGGGGGCTGGTTGCCGCCCTGATTGTCATCTCCTGTACCCGGCGGCAATGCCTGTCCGTATGGTACAGCCGGGAAGCCACGCCATGTTGGTGTAGAGAATCCGGCGGCGTTTGCATGGAAGTAAATGCGGAACCCGGGTGCTGTATTGGTAAATGTGTTGTCACCAAAGGTTACATTTTCGCCGTTTGAGTGGTTGAAGAATGCCGTTGCCAGGGCCGAGGCACCCATAAAGGCCGTATTGCCGATAGACGCAACAGATGCCGGAATATCAATAGACGTAAGACTTGTGGCACCGGCAAAAGTATTGCTTCCGATTGTTCTAACGGACACCGGTAAAGTAACCAGTGTAACGGTTGTATTGTGGAAGAATACCGCGTCACCAAGGCCGCCAACTGGTATGCCGTTAATGGCAGACGGAATGGCTACAGTAGTGTCACTTCCCATATACCTGGTAATTACTACTTCGTCGCTGGACACATTGCCTGTACCGGGAAGAGTTACCCTGCGGATTGTGTATTCAAAATATCCGTATTGAAGAACTGTTTCACCGGTCATAGGCTCTGCAAAGTAGCCCTGCCAAACCGGGGTTGTAAACCCTGTTGCCCCGTATGGGAACATGATCCTGAAGTTGGCGGAAATACCTGTAAAGGCATTGGCTGCGAAACTGGTTAAATAAGCGGCATTTGTATGCTCCAGTTTTACAGTGGAAAGGTTCATGCAATTAAACACTGCATTTGGCTGGATTGTGGTTACAGATGCAGGAATAGTAATAGATGTGATGGTTTGGTTATTCCTAAATGTTTCGCTGGCAATAATTCGTACAGGGAAGCCTTGAATACTGCTTGGAATTACAACATTTGCTTCGGTACCTCTAAATCCGGTAATGGTTACTTGCCCTCCGGAAATAGTATAAGTCCATCTTTGCGGAAACGCTCTCATGCCGTTCCATTGCGGTGTTGTAAAGCCTTGGGAGTCTATTGGGAAGTATAGTCTAAAATTCTCGTGTACTCCGGTAAAGGCTGTTTCCGGGAAATAGGTAAACACATTGGCGTTTGTATGGCGCAAATACACAACCTCTAAATTTGGCGCGTTGTTTATTGCGTTATCAGAGATAAACACTATACTTGCCGGTATTACTAACTCTCTGAGGTAAGCGTTGTTAGTAATAATATTTGGGCCAATGTAGCGTACCGGCCTGCCGTCGATAGATGCAGGTATTTGTACAGTAGCTGCTGTGCCGGTAAAGCCTGTAATAATCAAGCCTTGACCGGTCCACTCGGTATATTCCCACGCGCCAAGAAGGTCGGATTGGGACGGGAACCCACGCCATGTAGGCTCGGTAAACCCGGTAGATTGGGCAGGGAACAGTATACGGAAATTAGCATGGCGGTTATCCGGGTGCCCAAAAGCATTGGCCGGAATAGTTTGTATGGTAGAAGCGTCCGGGTGCAGTAAACGTACCCGTACAAGGTTAGGGCCGCTTATCGCGTTGTTTGCAATGGTTTGCACAGTTGCAGGAATTACTACTTCTTGCAAATTGGGCGAATTAGCGGATGTCAGTACGTTTGCGGCAATGCCCGTAACGGTTCGCTCACCGATGGCAGAAGGTATAGTTATAGAATTTAAATTATTTGGCCCGGTAAACCCGGTAATAGTTACAGGCCCTGTGCCTGTGGCAGGGGTGATGTTCCACCACGCCGCATTGCCGTCACCTACAAACCAGTTACGTGTAACCCCTGCAGGTGAAATGAACGGTACATACGAGTTCGCGTCCGAACCGGCAGGCCTTGTTAGGCGCAGTGTGTCTGCAGGTATACCTGCAAAAATGGATTGACTTGCGAATATTTGATTAAGCCTTAAATCAAAGCCGTTAACATGTTCAAAATGAACTTCGCTTAACGAAATACAGTTGGCAAAAGCAGTTGCGCCTATAGTCTGTACGCTTGCCGGGATAGTGGCAGAGCGTAAATTAGGCAACCCGAAAAAGGCGTTGGCGGCAATTGTGGTAACGCTGCTTGGGGATTGGAATGTGATGGATGTTATGCTGCTTCTGGCCGCTCCCGTGATTCCTTGGAAGACAGTACCGGCAATGGTGCGTACCGGTGCGCCGGAAGGCCCTGTACTTGGAAACATAATA
This sequence comes from Bacillota bacterium, assembly GCA_009786175.1. Next base: position 5,126 of record WQTQ01000150.1, read on the forward strand.
TTTCCGCCGGAAGGCACGTTACCAACGAAGCCGGTAATTGTGTAGGCATTACCGGAAAGGGAAAATGTAAAATTACCTTGATTCGTACCTGTGCCCGGGGCACCTACATTCCAATGACGGTTAAAGTATGGCGGAACAACAAAAGACGGATTGATGCCTGCAAGGCGGTATAGCCTTAGGTTTGCATTGGTATTTGCAAAAATATCGCTATTACTTAGTATTCCGCCAAGGCCTTGTGTGCGTAATAGTGTAGTATCTGTATGCTGGAATTGTGCGGTTACCAGGTTAGGGTTATTGGCAAAAGCGTAAGCTCCTATGCTTGTAACAGAACTTGGGACTATGATATTTGTAAGATTATTGCCCCAGAATGCCCTTTGACCAATGTTGGTTAATGTGTTTGGCATTGTTAAGCTGCCGGTTAGCCCTAAATGTTCAAATGCGCTGTTTGCTATGCGAGTAACATTTACGCCGTTAATTTGTGACGGTATGATTAAATTGTTCATGGGGCCTGTATAGGCATGGATGGTACCGGTAGCCGCATCAAATGAAAAATGGTGATTAGCCGAGACTACCCATGTTCCGTCACTGCGGAAAACTTGGACAGGTGTGCTTCTGCTTGTAGTTGTGCCGTCACCAAGTTGACCGGACGCGTTTCCGCCCCAGGCCCATACAGAGCCGTTTTGGCCGATGGCAACACTATGGGTTCCGCCGGCAGCAACTCTTGAGATTGCGGTGTTTATTCCTTGTGTAAGCACCATGTTAAAATTGTTACCTGTTCCGGTAGATGCTGTAGTCCCGTTGCCTAACTGGCCATGGCTGTTACTTCCCCAGGCAAATACGTCGCCGGAGGTATTAACTGCAAGCGAATGATTATGGCCTGCGGAAATATAATAAATATCCCGGTTATTGCTTGCGACATGATTGTTTAACGGGTAACCGCCATTTGCTCTGCGGTCTGCATTGGATACTGTCGATGACGCAGTGCGGCCAACACGCCCATTTGTATTATCTGTACCGTAAGCATATATATTGCCATTTATTAATGTTAATGTAAAGTTGCTGCCACCGGAAGCCCTGTTAACCGAAGCTTCAACCATTGGATCAATTAATGGGGATATACTCCAGTTTAGGTATTGAAGAACACCTGTGGAGGATGTGGGCCTGGCAGATTGAAACGAACTGTTACTGCCGGCAGACCACAAGCGGTTATCGTGGCTTATGGCAAGAGAGTGATTGGCACCTGCAGAAATTAATCTGGCATTAGCAGCCGGATTGCCTACGGTACGTGTTGGCGGTAAAACAGTATTGGTTGTGTTGTTGGTGGCGGTTTGACCAAAATGGTTTCCTCCAAAACCCCAAATCTCGTTTCCGCTTCGTACAAGTACATGCGACTCACCTGCCGCAACTTCGTTTACAGTAGGCAGGCCGGATACAACCGCGGGCGTATGGCGTCTGTTGCCCGGGGTGTTGGCCGGGGCTAATCCCAATTGGCCATGGGTATTGTCACCCCATGCAAATAGCTGGCCGCCTATAACAGCATAGCTGCTAAGGTACCCGGCTGCTACATAGGAAGCGATCCCTGCTAAAGGTACTTGTACGGGTACATTGTTGACAGCGGCGAAATTGTTGTTTACCCCCAACTGACCACGCTCATTACTGCCCCATGCCCAAACCTCACCGTTGGAAAGACGTACCAGTGTGTGGTGTGTTCCCACAGCAACTTGCACGGCAGTTACATTAGTGCTTGCTTCGGTAACATTGGGCATAAAGCCAATGGTGGCCAGTGCCATAACAAATGTAAGAGCAAAACATAAGACTCTTTTCATTGTTTCCTTTTTGTAGTTCATTATTGCCTCCTTATGTGCTGGTTTGTACTTTTAGAATTTGTAACAAGAGTACAAACTTATTGTATTTTAAAAATTTTACTGGAATTTCGGCAAAAAAACAAGGCAGTTATATGTTGAATTCATTACAAATCTGTCAAATTAAGCTAAGTCCAGGGCGTTTTATACCTAGTAATTTTTCTCCTATAAAGAAACTTAGTATGAATAGTCCAAGGGCAACGGCTAACATAATCCCAATTATAAAGTAAAATTGTTGTATGTCTAACAGAGAAATAAGCATGCCGCCTACAAGACCGCCAAGTATTCCGGCAATGGCTGTCATGGAAGCCAAGACAGTTTGCGCCGTAGCTTTCAAATGTTCCGGAGCCAGGAAAAATACATAACTTGAACCCGACGGGATCATAAGCCCGTTACCGATACCATGTAATACAGATATGACAACTACTATGTTAAAACTGGCTGCAAAGCTAAGCAACACGCATTCTAGGACAAAAAAACCGGTTGCGACTATTATTAATACATATAGCGGGAATTTTTTACGCAGCCTTTTTAGAAGCATCATTAACGGTATTTCTACCAATGCTTTTATACCCATTATAATTCCAAGCTGTTCTATGTTTCCGCCAACATCATAAATCAAAAACGGCAAGAAAATCATCGCGCTTTGGAAAGGTATCCGCTGCACGACAGTAAATAAGATATATGTAACCAGATAGTAGTTCTTAAATAGTTGACCAATTTGCATTTTCTTAAATGTAAGTCTTTTTTTGTCTACCCCCTGGTCGTCTGTGCTTCCTTTTACAAAAATAATAAGCAAAAGCGGGGGAATTGTAAAAATGAGACTAATATAAAAGATAAACGCAGGCCCTGTTCGCGGGACAATAACTGTACCAAGGGCAAGAGCTACAATTGCAAAGCTAAGTGCGCCATAGGCGCGTAAGGCACCATAGTTAAGTTCTTCTTTTCTGCAATTTCTTAACATCCAGTTGTCTATAAGCGACATAACAGGCATTCTGAAAAACATTGTCAGCGGTATAAGCAGAAATAAAATAGAAACCCCTGCAATATTAAACCCGCTAACCCATGGAATTAATGCAAATAAAACGCCGCCAATGGCAAGCGTAGCAATAATTACTTTTTTTAAAGACCGCAGTTTGTCGCTTAACATTCCCCAAAATGGGGATGAAAATATTCCAATACCGGAATTAAGTGCGGCTATTCTGCCAACCTGTTGAGGGTTGAATCCAATGGATTGTAAAAATACAGTTACATAACCGCCAAAAGTCATTGTAATAAAAAACGCAAAATTTATTGCGGCGTATTTGTAAAACTGCTTCCGTTGTTGGTTTTCTTTCATTGGTTCGATACCTCAATAATTAATAATATGAAACAGCCGGGTTTTTGCGCAACTTTAAAATAATTCTTGTATCAAAGTTGCGCAAAATACCCCCTGCTATCAAATCTCTTTATTTACCGCCGCGGCCCCTAAACCAATTTGCGGATGCGGCCAAAGCAGCTACAGGATCGTTGGGGAAACGCTCGTTGTCTAAATATTCCACGATATACCAGCGAACGCCAGCATCTTTACGGCAAACCTCAAAGTATTCGTCCCAATCAATTTCGCAATTTTCTGCGTCAAAAAATGTGCTGCGTTCTTTAGAAGAATACGGCTTCATATGAACGGTAACGCCACGGCCCGGATATTTTTTCAACAAGGCTGTCATGTCACCGCCGCCACGCATTCCGTTACCGTTGTCGTTTTGCATAACAACGGTGGACGGTGTGTTTTGGGCAATAATATCCCACGGTAATTCGCCGGTGTCGTCTGTCGGACGGAATTCTGTTGCGTGATTATGATACCCGGTAACCATGCCGTACTCTGCAAGCACGTCTGCAACCCATGTTAACTGCTGTGCGAACTCTAAGCAGCTTTCCTTTGTAAATAAGGTTTCGTCCGGCATCCAAGGAACAATTAAAAATTGGTTGCCAAGAACTTTATGGTAGGTAATTGTTGCGTGGATATTGTTTGGCGATAAAAATTCCCAAGGTGTGTGCCATCCTGCAACTTGTAAACCGGCTTCGTCCAGGGCGTACTTAACTTCTTGCGCGGTATATCTAAACCCGCCCGCAAATTCTACGCCGTCGTACCCGGCTTTTTTCACCATTTTTAATGTGCCTCTAAGGTCCTTAGACAGTTGGTCTGCAACTACAAAAAGCTGGCACGCAAGTGGTAATTTTGTTTCAAATGTGGGTTGTTGGTTGGTTCCCCATCCCGGTGGTAATTTGCTCATTATAAATCCTCCTTCATAATGGGGCTCTGCCCCAAGCCCCGCCGCTACGCAGGGAATGAATCCCTGCCCCGCCGCTACGCAGGGAATGAATCCCTGCTCCGCTTCCTCGGCTTTGCCTGCGGGAAGCGACGGAGTCGCTTATTAAGTTACGTTACACAAATGGGTGTGGTGGGTATTCCAGCCCGCCAAAGGTTGTATCTTGATGCAGTATTGCGTTTGACTTACATAATTCAGGTATTTCATCGGCTGTAACTTCGCGTCCAAGAGTGTGGGACAGGAAGATACCTTCAGATATCAACATCGTTTGCAAGGCTATATGCGGAGTGTCAATTTGCTTGCATTCGCCGCGCAATGAACCAATCCAATGTGCTTGTGAATTATTGTATACCCAGATTGACGGGTCAATTTTCCTGCGGCGATAGTGTTCCGCACCGACGTCAAGCCGTGACACGGCAGGGTAGCCTTCTATTTCCGAATAAAACGTAAGCGCGCTTTTGTCGTAGGCCCCAACAAATTGTAAACCGCCTTCGGAACCGTGTATGGAAGATGTGGGGAATTCGCCGCCGTGTATTGCCCAACTTTCAATCATGTCCATAGAAAGACCGTCTTCGAATTTGATAAACCCGACTCCAAGCTCTTCTACATCAAAGCCGGACTCAACTCTGCGTTCCATTGCCAGCTCTTGGTAGACGGCACCGGATACGCGCGTAACTTTTGGTGTATCCAATAGGTATAGGAGCTGAGAAATGTGGTACACGCCCATATCATACAGCGCACCATGGCCTGCCCAGTGGGTTTGGTTAAATTCTTTTTCGCCATAGCCGTCTACAAAAGGACGACCGCGGCGGCGGTAGCCGTAAGAACGGGCATGATACAACTTACCCAAACGACCGGCTTCAATTAATTTTTTTGCGCAATCCACATGGGGTCCATAAATTTGCGCAAGTTGAATGTGTAATTTTACACCAAATTTCTCGGCGGCGTCTTTCATTGCCGCGGCATCGATGTAGGACCCTGCCATTGGCTTTTCGCAATAACAATGTTTTCCTGCTGCCATTACCGCAACAGACATAGGGGCATGAAGATTGTTATGTAGATTTACATCTACTGCCATAACATCGTCCCGCTTTAGCAGTTCCCTATAATCTGTGTAACGGTTTGGGATGTTCCATCTGTCGCAGAAAGCGTTTAACTTCTTTTCATCAATATCGCAGGCCGCGATAACCTTAACGCCCGGTATTTCGTTGTACCGCTCCATGTGGCTGTGAGCAATAATACCGGTGCCGATTAAGGCGATGTTGACTTCATTCATTAAATGTCACTCCTTTGAGTTGTTTTGTATCCACCGCGCAACAGCGATTAACACAACAATATTAGTATTGTTTCCGATAGATTTAGTATATGTTACCACGTGGGATAATAACATTGCAACAATAATTGTCAGGAATCAATAAAAACTTACCCCCTGATATTACATTGTGATATCAGGGGGTAAGTTTCAATGTCATTAAGTTAGGTGCTACACAAAAGCCAAAAAGCCCAGCAAAATCAACACAATAACAACAAAATATGGTATAATAAGTGCAAGCAAAACATAAGAAATATGAAAAAAC
>WQTQ01000151.1 GCA_009786175.1 Bacillota bacterium
TATTGTACATGGCATAAGCTTTATTTAAGTGCAGTGCCGGTAATTTTAGCAACCTGTCATGGCTGCATTCAAAACTTATACCTTGTTCAGCTACTTCTATTGCTTTGTTCCACCATTCTTGGTCGTTTAAGCAGCCCGAGTAGTTGACTGCAATTGTACCGTAAGACAGTGCTTTTTGCGACTCATCTGCGTATTGGATATTTTGCTGCCGAAATAATTGCGAAAATATGTTGTTAGCGCGGTCTAAGCTTTTTGTTTCCTTATAGTAATTACCCAGTTGGTTTAACAGTATAACTTCATACCTGGTTAATGGACGGTTAGACATGGTGTTTTCGTCAAAATTCTTCCATGTAACTTTAAGGGCCTCCACTATTTTTTTGTAGTATGTTTCATCGTAACCATGCCGGTATAAATATATGGTTGCTGTCGCTGCCAACACAAATTGCCGGTTTGCATACTTTTTGTAGCCTTTTTCTTTCCGCAAGATGTTTAGCTTTTCTTCCGCCGTATCCCATTGTTTTACAACCAATAGTTTAGATATTTCTTCTCGCAGTATTCTGGCGTTAAAAGCTTGCATGGACAAAAATACATTACAGTATGGGTCAATTCCGCGCCCCAAGCGTTGCAAAATAGGCTCTAAATAGTATAACTTGGTTTCTGCTACCTGCCCATTTTCAAATTTATTTAATGTGGCATAGGGACACAACCCTTCCGAAAGCAGCCTTAAAGTTAATCCTGCGTTGTTGCGTAAGCCTTGCACCATTTCTCTTAAAGTTTGATAATCGTTCGGCTCGCCCAGTTTATACTCTGTTTTGGGATATTGTGGAGATTCCGGCGTCTCTGCGCCATATGTTTCAAAAGTTATTCCAAAATCTTCTTTTGCGGAAGTTAAGATTTCCCGTGCTTCCGGTATCTTCTCCAGCAGTACTTGGCCAAAGAAGGCCAGTTGCAGCAATGGTTTACACTTTTTTAGTTTGCCCAGCCCTTTATATGCCAAGGCCATAATATAGCAAAATTCCGGTACAAGCTTGCCATGCATTCGCATAACAGATGACTTGATTCCTTCGATACATGCCTTTATCGCAGCTTTATAATTTTTTGCTTGCAAATGACACTGCGCCAGGGAAAAAAGCGTATTATTAAGCAAGTTGTTATATTCCAAGTCGTCCGGTTGGTGGGTTTGTAAATCGCTTTTTACATACCTAAGCAGCTTTATTGCAGAATTACAGTCGTCCTCGCGGGCGCGAACCAGCGCAAGCGTATGCAGCAGGCGCGGTTCTTCGTAAAGCAGCGAATTGTTGCCAATGTTGCTTTCGTCAAATTGGGGCCAGGTTATCCGCAATGCTTCATGGATTATCGGAATTATTTCACCGGGCGGGCAATTGGTAAGATTCATAAAGCTTGCTTCCTGGCTAAGTATAAACTGTAAGTTAATGTCCGATGTAAAGCCGTCTAACCGCCTAAATTCGTCCAACAACTCTTGCCCGGCATGTTCACAACCTATTTCCAGTAAAAATAACAAGCGAGAACGTAAGGCGTATACACCAAGGGGTTGGTTTTCAAGATGTGTACATAGCAAATCATCACGGCGTAATAGTGTAAATTCCCTAAGTGCATCCCTTGATTGTGGTTTAGGTACATGTTTCCCTGATACAGTGCGTCGTTTATCATTTGTTACAAATAGTTCTGTGTCTGCCCCCAGCTGCGCCTGTACCTGCTTCTGTTGATCCTTGCGTCTTCTAACTTCTTCTATCATTTTGCCGGAATTAATTATAGGCATTATTAGGCCTCCTTTCTGCGTTCTTTAATTACATTTTACATCATTCGCCGTAAAATGGCAATGTCAGTCAATTGTTTCCATTATTGACTTTTTGTGTTCTGTGACATCTACAGGCAAACTACCCCCTGATATCACGTTGGGCAAATGATATCAGGGGGTAGTTCTTTGAAAAATCTTAACCTTTTCTCCGCTGGTAAAAAGTTATTTCACATCATCGCATAATTTTCTGACCGCCAACATTACATCGTCCCAGCCAATACCAGAGGCGTAATCATATTTACGCTGGTAATTTGCCCATAATAACATCATTGCAGGGCTACTTTCCACTTCATTCAATATCAATTCCATATCTGCAGTAACTGCTGATGATCCCCTGTTCTCGCTTGTGCTTGCAAATGCCGCTTTCAATATGGTTTTGTCGATATTATGTCGTTGAGTATTTTCTAATGCAAAAATATCATAGAAGTCACGCATCCGCGTATTTGCTGTGCCGCGGGCTAAGAGTGTTTCCACTTTCTCTGCAAGCACAGTTTCCAAGTTGTATGCCAATATAGATATACATCGATCTTCAAAAAGCAGTTTGAATGAATAAGATACTTCTCTCGGAGTTATTACATCACCTGTTGAAAAATCAATCTTTAGCGGTGTACGCATCGTTTCAAGGGTTGTTTCTAATGTGACTCTAATACCGGGGTACTCTGCATCATCCATTATGGGTCCAACACTCATTATTTCAAAATTCATTCCGTCATCAATCGGGATACGAATTACATCTTCTACAATTTTCTTTGCATTTTCTTCAGACAACGGAAGATTTTTAATGGTTGCATCAACATCTAAGGTAGAGCGGTTGTCCAGCCCAACCATCGCTGCCACCAATGTGCCACCTTTTAATATAAAGTTGCTATGATACTCCGAAGTGGACAGGCGTTCAAGAAACCGCTCCATAACGTAATGACGTATTATGACTAGGGCTTTTGTGCTGTCGCCTTTTGATAAATTCCGAACAAGAGCTTTTAACTGGCGTGATGTGCGAACCATTATAACAACACCTCCAAATATTGACGGATGATTTTTTCAACGGAAAACAGTTTAGCATATCGCATTAGCAGAGGGATATTCTTTTCTTTTAATTTCACATAACCTTTGACTGCTGATTGTAAATCTTGAATTTCGATATTGTGTCTACTACGCAGCAAATCACAAATTGTGCGTTCTGAGTTATATGTTCTTATAGCATGACCTGACGGTGATGCTATTTGGATAATTCCTTCCTCGAACAATTCGCTCTTAATACTATAAACTTTTACACCTTGCTTCGTTAAGCCTGCGGCATTCGTTCTTGCTTTCAAAGTGACAGCATACTGAACAGGCTCTCGCTCTGCAAGGTTTAACAGATACAAAGCGGTTTCATGTGAAAATACAGCTTTTGGATAGCGTACTTGAATGGCATACATACCATCATTCCAAGTGTCTTGAGACATATACAGCCCTTGAGTAACACGCTCCAGCTCACGTTTTTTAACGTATTCACCAAAATATCTTCTTGAAACCCCGGCATCAAGGGCTTCTGATGCTTTGATAAATCCATTATTTTTTTGCAGTATCGAGTCAAGCAAATCAAACTTACTCAATATCATCACCTCACATTCACGCTATTATTGTATATGAAAACAGCGTGAATGTGAATAACAAATTTCACATTGGGCAAATGATATCAGGGGGTAGTTCTTTGAAAAATCTTAACTTTTTCCCTGCCGGTAATTTGAATTTATCAAGTAGACTGTATTGTAAATTTGTAATTGAAAATGGGGGAAGCAACATGAAAATTTCGATGGCTATACGGGTTATTCTGGCAGTAATTGGCGTGCTGTCTCTGGCAAATGTAATAATTGTACTTAACGTGTCTAACCTCACCATAGGCTTCGCGCTGCAGGCGGGGCTTTCTGTGCTGTTGATGGCATACGCGGTGTTTTTCAACCGCATTGCCAAGAAAATACACGTTGGGCTGGGTATAATGTGTATTGTTCCGGCGGCTCTTGCGGTTTTCCTGTTTATCTATGGCAATACAGGCAGTGTGACCTATAACGAAGACGTGGTAATTGTGCTGGGTGCCGGGGTTAGGGGCGAAGTTGTTACACGGCCCCTTGCCCGCCGCTTGGACGCCGCCTTTGACTATTGGCAGCGCAACCCAAACGCCTACATTATTACAACAGGCGGCCTTGGCAACCGTGCCGTCATTACAGAGGCGGAAGCCATGGCGCGGTACTTGGTGCGAAGGGGTATACCACGGGAGCGTATTTTGCTGGAAGAACATTCGACTTCTACTTATGAGAACCTGAAATTTGCGAAAGAAATACTGGACGGGCATTTCCCGGATGGTTTTAGCGCGGTGCTTGTCACCAACGACTTTCATATTTTTCGGGCGGTGCAAACGGCCTGCAGCGTTGGACTGGAGGTAAACCGTCGGGGCGCGTATACAGACTGGTATTCCTGGCCGGTTAATTATTTAAGGGAAATGCTGGCGGTTATTAATTTTTGGGTAAGGTAAACTTTACCGCAGGGCTGGTAGAACGAATGTATTGCTGATATAATTCAGGCTACGCACGGGCGGTTAATAATCGCCCCTACATGGGAGGTAACCATGAAAAAGCTTAGAATCCTGGTAGATATCGACGATGTACTAAACAACTTGCTGGAATGCTGGGTGGAGTTGCTAAACAAGAAATACAACCTTAACGCTTGTGCGCAGAGTTTAAAGGAGTGGAACGTTCAGGCTATTTACCCCACCCTAACTGTGGAAGAAGTCTACCGCCCTAACTATGAAAACGAAATATGGGGCATGATTTCCCCACGGCCAACCAGCATAGAGTACTTGAAAAAAATGATTGACGATGGCCACGATGTAGTTATAATAACTGCGGCTGTATATGAAACACTACCTGCCAAAATGGACTGGCTTTTTTCTGCATTCCCGTACTTATCGTGGGAAAATGTGATTATAACAAGGCGAAAGCAGCTTGTTAAGGCGGATGTGATGATAGATGACGGGATACATAACCTGGAAGGCGGGGACTTTTTCAAAATTCTTATGGACGCCCCAAACAACCGGGAATACGATGCGGCGGCAAACGGCATGGTAAGGGTACACACAATTAAAGAAGCTTATGAAGTGATAAATAAATATGTAGGGGATGTTACAAATGGCAAAACTGTATTTTAGATACGGCGCGATGAACAGCGCGAAATCTGCAAATCTGTTAATGGTGGCCCACAACTATGAATCCCAGGGCAAGCCCGTGTTGCTTATGAAACCGGCAAAAGATACCCGTTGGGCAGACATTACTTCCCGCGCTATACCGGAAAAAGGGAAAGCGATAACGTTTACAGATGAAGAAAATGTTTACGATATTGTTGCCGAATACTGCGTGAGTAACAAAATTTACGCGGTACTAATTGACGAAGCAACTTTTATGAACGAGGAGCAGGTCTTTCAACTGACACAAGTTGCCGATAAACTTGACATCCCCGTTTTGTGTTACGGGCTTAAAAACAGAGCCGCGTACGGCAAGCTGTTTGCCGGTTCTGCCGCGTTATTATACTGGGCGGATTCTATAGAAGAAATTAAGACAGTCTGCCAATTTTGCAATAAAAAAGCCACACAAAATCTGATGCTGGTAAACGGTATGCCCGAGTACTACCCTCAGGAAATTGTTATGGCCGATGTGGACGGAGATTTGAAGATTATTCCGGTATGTCGGGGGCATTATTTAAGCCCGCCAAGGGAGGTTTAGGTCACTTATTCACCGTAACCTCCAGCACAACCCTGTCTTTCTTGGTACTTCCCCCCTGTGCGTCTATGGCTATTCTGCCCAGGCCACGCACGGTTATTGCGTCACCAACCGCGACAATATGGGTCTTTTTTGCGGGTTTCCAGTTTACAAATACTTTTTCGCTTTCTATCAGTGTGGCGGCCTTGCCCCTGGATAGGTTAAGGGCGGAACTTAGTACCGCGTCCAGCCGCATAGACGGCACTGTAATTCGTTTTGTAACACCGGTGGCTACCGGCCCGCCAAGTTGTTGGCGGGTTTTTACTTTTACGGATACACGGCCCACTTGGTCCAGGGTTTCTGTTATAAAGTTGGCCACATCTTCCGATACGTACATAACCGCACCTTCTGCGCCAAGGCAGATGTCACCAATTTTCCCCCGGTCCAGGCCAAGGCCCAGCACCGCGCCCAAGTAATCCCGGTGGGTTGGGGCTTTGGAAAACTGCCGGTTATAAGTGACGGCAATTGGTGTAATAGGGAAATTTTCGTGTTCTATTTCCCGGGTGTCGAAGGAAATAATTTTGCGCTCGGCGTCTTCGTACCCGCCGTAGGCCAGCATAAAAACGCCGTCATTTGCCCGTTCAAGGGTTTGCACAAAAGAAGCGCAGCGTACCGGGTCCAAGAAGTCTGAATGGGCAAGCCTGTGATTTTTTTGCGCGGCGGTGTATTTGTCTAAAATCTTTGCAAAAAGCAGTTTGTCTTCCGGGTTTTTGTATGGGTTTTCTATTTTCATTTGTTTCCACCTGTAAAAATGTGATAGAATCTTTGCAATAGTATAACAAATGCTAAACCAAAGAGAAAGAACCTAATTAAAAGGAGGAAGTAACACATGTCAAATTTGCCACCGCGCCCCACAACCCGCAGAGAACTGGTTGTAGAAAATTTTCATGGTACCCCTGTAGCCGACCCTTACCGCTGGCTGGAGGACGACACCGCACCGGAAGTACAAGAGTGGATGGCTTCACAGAATGCAGACTTTGAAAGCTATGTGTCCGGCCACGAAGTACGGGAGCAGTTAAGAACGCGCCTTACGGATCTGTGGCATTACAACAAGGCGGGCCTTCCTTCTTACCACGCGGGTTATTACTATACCCTGCGCAACGACGGCCTACAAAACCAGCATGTGCTTTACCGCTCTGCCAATTTGCATGACATTGGCGAAGTTGTAATTGACCCCAACGAATTAAGTGAAGACGGCACAGTGGCGATGATGGATTATGTAATTAGCCCCAAGGGCAACTACATGGCTTACAGCCTGTCTAAAAGCGGTTCCGACTGGCAGACAATCCGCGTGCTGGACTTAAACACTAAGGAAAACTGCACAGACTTTTTACAACACATGAAATTTAGCAGCACTTCCTGGCTGGCCGACGAAAGCGGGTTTTTCTACAACAGATATCCAGAGCCTACAGCAGCGTCCGTGCTGCAAACCAAGGCGCAAAACTCCATGGTTTGTTTGCACATGCTGGGCCAGGAACAAAGCCGGGACCGCATCATTCACCAAGACCCGGAAAACCCGGATTGGGATTTTTACGCCTTTACGGACCATGATAAAAAGTGGCTGTTCCTGCACGTTAGGGCGGGCAGCACCCTTCGTCGCAACAAGCTTTTTTATAAGCCGCTGACCGATGTGGATTCCCCGTGGCTGCCAATAGCGTCCGAGTTTGTAGAGGGCGGCTATTCTCTAATTAATGTTGCAAATGACGTGGCCTATATTTCTACACAGAACGAAGCACCGTTCGGCAAGGTTTTGGGCGTGAAACTGTCGGAGACAGGGGCGTTGCCGCCGCAAGTTGTAATCCCGGACCAAGGCGAAATGCTGAACATTGTAGTTATCGCCGATAACAAGCTGCTTTGCTCTTTCTTGCATCACGCCACAAATTGCCTGAAACTTTACGACTTAAACGGTGAGTTTTTGCGGGAAATTACACTGCCGTCCGTAGGTTCTGTACCCGCTGTTTCCGCAGATAAAGACCGGAAGGAAATTTTCATACAATTTTCCGGCTTCCTGTTCCCAAGCACAATTTTACGATACGACTTCACAACAGAAGAAACTACTACCTGGTTTGCGCCGGATATTAATTTCCCATTTGACGAATATCAGACAGTTCAAGTGTTTGCCCCTTCGAAGGACGGCACAAAAGTTCCGCTGTTTATTACCCACCGCAAAAATATTAAGCTTGACGGCAATAATCCAACGGTTTTGTACGGTTACGGCGGCTTTAACATTAGCATTACACCTAACTTTTCTGTTTCAAACCTGGTTTGGTTGGAAAAGGGCGGCGTATTTGTACAGGCTTGCTTGCGCGGCGGTGATGAATACGGCGAAGCATGGCACAGGGCCGGAATGCTGGAAAGTAAGCAAAATGTTTTTGACGACTTTATTTCTGCCGGGGAATATTTAATTCGTGAGAAATATACCAGCCGCGAGAAACTTGGTATTGTAGGGCGTTCTAACGGCGGCTTACTGACAGGGGCATGCCTGACACAGCGGCCCGATTTCTTTGGTGCAGTTGTTGTGTGGGTACCTGTTTTGGATATGCTGCGTTACCACCATTTCACAAGCGGCCGTTACTGGGTTGGCGAGTATGGCTGTGCCGAAAACCCCGAACAATTTGAGTTTCTATACAAATACTCACCGCTTCACAATGTAAAAATGAACACGGTTTACCCGCCAACCCTTGTTATGACTGCCGATACAGACGACCGCGTTGTACCCGGCCAAGCCCGTAAATTTGCCGCCACCTTACAGGCTGCAGACGGCGGAGAAAATCCGATTCTTATCCGCATAGAAAGTTCTGCCGGCCACGGGGCGGGTAAGCCGGTTGGCAAAGTTATCGCAGAGCAAACGGATATGTACACATTTTTCAGCGTTAACCTGAAATAAGGAGGCCATTATGTCGGCATTAGATTTTCCATTAAAAGTTTTACAAACCTACACAGGTTCCAGCCCGTTGCCAAAGGATTTTGACGCATACTGGGACAATGGGGTAAAAGAAATGCATGAAATGGGTACAAATTACACAACGGAACCCGCAGAGTTTCAGGCCCCGGGGGTAATTTGCGAATATTTATACTTTACCGGAGCAGGCGGCGCGCGGGTGTGCTGTAAGTTCCTTCGACCGGAGAAAATTACGGGCAAAATCCCCGCCATTGCTATGTTCCACGGGTATTCCGGCAGTTCCGGCGGGTGGGTAGACAAACTGGCCTACGCATATGCGGGCTACGCAGTTTTGGCCATGGATGTGCGCGGGCAAATGGGCCGCTCGGAGGATACTTTCGCCACCACTGGCACAACCCTGCGTGGACATATTATTCGCGGCCTGGATTGCGGTGACTCGAAGGATTTGTTTTTCCGCAACGTATTTTTAGATTCCGCCCAAACAGCCCGGGTACTAATGGATATGGATTTTGTAGACGAAAACCGCGTAGGTGCAATGGGCGGTTCCCAAGGCGGGGCGTTGACGCTAACCTGTGCCGCATTGGAGCCACGGGTAAAAAAGCTTGCGCCAACATATCCGTTTTTGTCCGACTATCGCCGCGTGTGGGAAATGGACTTGTTCCAACACGCCTACGACGAATTATCATATTTTGTGCGTAGCCGTGACCCGCGTCACCTGCGCATTGACGAAATGTTCGAGAAACTTGGGTATATTGATGTGTCAAACTTTGCACCCCGCATCAAGGGTGAGACGTATATGTTTATTACCTTGATGGACGCAGTTTGCCCGCCGTCTACCCAGTTTGCGGCGTACAACAAAATTACCGCGCCAAAGAAATGCGAAATTTACCCCAACCATGCCCACGAAGGCCTGCCCGGCCACGATGAGTTGGTGTTTGAGTTTTTCCAAGGGATGTAGGATTTTACCCCCTGATATCACATTGGCGAATGTGATATCAGGGGGTAGCAAAATCAAGGAGTGAGCCAATGTTACTAAAAAACGGCAAAGAGTTGACAATACGGAAGGCGAGGAAAGAGGACGCCCGGGAACTTTTGGAGTATTGTAAAAAAGTCGGCAGCGAAAGTAATAATGTCACGTTTGGCCCGGAAGGCTTGCCATATACCGTAGAGCAGGAAGAAGAAATACTTGAAAGTTTTTACAATTCCCTATCGTCTGCATATTTAGTAGGTGCGCTTGACGGCAGAATTATTTGCGCGGGCAATGTCTCGTCACCAAAAAGGGAGCGGCTTGCCCACCAGTGCAGCCTGGGCATATCTGTGCTGAAAGAATTTTGGGGAATAGGCGTTGGCACATGCCTTATGAATGCTCTGATAGATTTTGCTAAAAATACCGGTACAGTTGAAGTGATACACTTGGGTGTAAAGGCAGACAATATACACGCCATCGCACTGTACAAAAAATTAGGGTTTGAGCAAATTGGCGTTTATCCCAAATTTTTCAAAATAAATGAAGTTTATTACGACGAGATTCTTATGAATTTGTATTTATAGAGGAGAATTCACCATGCAAGAACACGACATAAGTGCCCTGCGGCATACCGCGGCGCACATTTTAGCCCAGGCCGTAAAACGCCTGTTTCCAAATGTAAAGCTGGCTATTGGCCCATCCATAGAAAACGGTTTTTACTACGACTTTCTTACGGAAACTCCGTTTACGCCCCAAGACGTAGAAAAAATTGAGAAAGAAATGAAAAAAATCGTAAAGCAAAACCTGCCTCTGGAGCATTTTACCCTTGACCGTGAAGCGGCCTTTGCCTATGTAGACCGGCAAGGCGAGCCCTTCAAGCGGGAGCTGTTGGAAGAGCTTACCGAAGAAGCGTCTTTCTACAAGCAGGGTGACTTTGTAGACCTTTGCGCGGGGCCCCACATGGATAAAACCGGCGCGGTAAAGGCGTTCAAGCTAACATCTGTAGCGGGGGCATACTGGCGCGGGGATTCTAACCGGGAAGTTTTGTCCCGCATATACGGCACCGCGTTTTTCACAAAAGAAGAACTTGATGCCTACCTGGAAATGCTGGAAGAGGCCAAAAAACGTGACCACCGCAAAATAGGTAAAGAAATGAAGCTGTTTACTATAATGGAAGAAGGCCCGGGCTTCCCATTCTTCTTACCAAAGGGCGTTGTGCTTAAAAACAAGCTAATCGAATATTGGCGCGCCGTGCATAAAAAATACGGGTATCAGGAAGTTCAAACCCCTGTAATGCTAATCGGCGACTTGTGGGAGCGCAGCGGCCACGCAAGCCATTACCGCGAAAATATGTATGCGTCCATTATTGACGAGAAAGAATACTTCATAAAACCCATGAACTGCCCCGGCGGAATGCTGATGTATGACATGGAACTGCATTCATACAAAGAATTTCCGCTGCG
>WQTQ01000152.1 GCA_009786175.1 Bacillota bacterium
AGATGACGGCAACGCGGCTTACAGCCTGGAGGAAAGAATCTCTATCCAGCATAAAAAACTGGATATCTACAACGTGTTATACGAAAATGGGGATTTTGGTTTTTTCCACGGAGATGTGTTGGCAGTGCACCGCCAGCTTTCCTATCTTTACTCGGTAAAAGGGGATATTCCTACCGCATTAAAGCACTTAGAGTTATCCGTCAAACACGCGATACGGTTTGACACGGAAAGCAATGATAAAACCTTAAAACATACCAGCTTGCTGTTCCGCGGAATATGGCAATACGGCAATTATTCATGTACTTCACAAGAAAACGAAGAAAACGAAGCAAGCGAATTATTAGATGATTTGCAAAGACCCATATTTGATAAACTCCGCCAATATCCGGAATTTGCCGCCGCAGAAGAAGAATTGCGCAAAGCCAAAGGCCCACGATGGAAGTAAACAAGGAAAATCCTAAAGTACCCCCTGATATCACATTGGCTAACATGATATCAGGGGGTACTTTATTGCCAAATTATTATTCACCTAAATCCTGATAGCCATAATCCGCAACTATAACACTTTCCACAAGAGCCTTAAAATAGTACATATCTTTTGTACGGGGCCCCAACGAATGCGCCAGCGCAATGTCAAAACTGTTGAAACCGGCAGGAGTATCGAAAGTTCGCCTGTCAACAGAGGCACGGTTGGCATCAAGTATTGCCATGTTGATTTTGTCTTTTCTTAATTGGATATGCAAATAATACCACTCGTTAAATATGAATTTTGGTCTATATTTTGATGCGGCGACGTAATTGCGCCGTTTACCGTTCTCCATTTGACTTCGCATAGCTATTAACGAAAATTTTCCCTTGTGTGACGATCCAAGTTCAAGGCAAAGATATACGCCATTATCGCCAAGCAGCCATACTTCAAATACACCTTCAAGACCGTCAATCGGTTTGACTTTGACTTCAACTGCCAACTCACCGTCCATTTCAATACCTTCTGCCACTAAAAATCCGCGCCGTTTATTTCTTGGCGTTTCTTCGGTTTCAATATAAAGACATTTCACTCCATCGTGTTCGCAGACTTTAAGAATTTGTGGAACGCCATTAAATTGCAACTCCTGATTCGTCCCATGTACCCCTTCGTGTAATGGAAGCATTTCAGCGGCTTTGCATTTTGCAGGATCAAAATTTGCGAAGTTTTCATGAAATTTCACGCCGCCGGTTAATTTGTTAACTTTTATCTCCATTTTTGCTTTAACTCTTTTAGTTTGCTCGTTAATTTCATATTGTGCTTGTTTTTCTAATTCAAGTAACCGTTTTAAAGCGGCGACTTCCGCCTCGTTGGGGTTGGTAAACCAACAATACCTAAAATGAGGACTACAGCATCTGTTTTCGAACACTTTATTGCAAATCGTCACGGTTTCTCCAACACAATCTCTATTGCACGTCCAAGTTGTCAAATGTTTAATTTTCGGCGCACTCGCAGGACGGCCAATCTTAAAGGCGTTTTTACAAAAAACCACATTATCCCATACAAAATCTTGTAAATTTTCCGACACAATTGAATTTTCGTATTTTTCAAAATTCCAAAGATAAGGAGCACAAGACCATTGAACGTGGGTTTGGATACCTGTACCTACCCCACCGATTCTTATCTTGCCAAACAATCTGCCTTTATATTTAATATCCCATGTGTTATGGACACCTGACCATCCAATTGGCATTTTGTTTTCACGGAGCCACACAAAAAAATCAAGTGCCGTTTGTTGTTTATCTTCGTCAACAACCAGGGGAATGACATCCTCGGGTTTTGGCCTTAACTTTCTTTGTACGTGCAAATGGGTAAGGTCGTGTTGTTCTGACATTTTCACTCTCCTTTAAACAATTCTCCATAAATTTTTAAAATTAAATTGTATGGGTTTGACGCCGATTAAAAAGCGGATCATATATGTTGATGTATTCAAATCCAACGATTCAACAATACCTTCGCCAAAAAACTTGTGCTTAACCGCCGTACCCACCGGATAATAGTCTTCATTGACCGGTTTCCGGGCGATGGTCTGTATTTTATGTTCATCAAGGATTTCCTTGCTGATGCTGCTGCCTGTGCGAGTGATGTACGCATCATCAATATCAAATAAAAAACGGGACGGGGTTTTCATATAGCCCTTTATGCCAAAGCCTTCGCTTTCCGTCATATACAGCCGTTGCATAGCGCGGGTCATCGCCACATAGCATAAACGGCGTTCCTCTTCAAGCCCTCTGACCGGCCGTTCTTCAATAGCTCTGGCGGATGGGAAAATCTTTTCAGATAACCCGGCAACAAATACCGTATGGAATTCAAGCCCCTTCGATATATGGACAGTCATGATTTTTACGCAATTCTTTTTTTCTTCTTCGTCTGCATCACGGTTTAAGGAAACCTCCTGTAAAAATAAAGGCAGCGTCATTGTTTCGCCGTATTCTGTTTCTGCACTCACAATGTAGCGCAACAGTTCCGAAACATTGTCGAGCCGTTCCATTTCACCGCTTTCCCGGATATACTGCTCATAACCTGTTTCAATTAGCAGCTTTTGCAACAGCTCGGATACTTGTGCGGTTTTGGACCATTCTTTCATTTTCTCGATAACAGAAACGAACTTTGCAGCTCCCGAACCTTTCATATTGGGATTATCTACATATTTTTTCAAAGCTTCATACAGGCTCAAATTTTCCGCATTTGCCCGTTCTCTCAGGAAAGCAATCTTGGTCTTGCCCATTTTCCGCCGCGGAACATTAATGACACGGCTAAAGGATAGGTCATCACCGTTCGCTACCAGTCGGAGGTAGGCCAGAACATCTTTTATTTCACGCCGTTCATAGAATCCGATCCCGCCATAGACCACATACGGTATGTTATGCTTAATCAAACCTTGTTCGATGAACCGTGAAACATAGTTTGAGCGGTACAATATGGCGATGTCCGTATATTTACCGCCTCCTTCAATATGGCCGGTTATCTTGCCGGTAATATAGGCGATTTCATCCATGTCGTTCTTTGCGTGGTAATGCTCTACCGCCAATCCAACCGGGTTGACGGTAAACAATTCCTTCTCGATACGGAGCTTGTTCCTTGCAATCAAGGCATTGGATGCACTAAGTATTTCCGGTGTAGAGCGGTAGTTTTGGTTAAGCATAATTGTTTTAGGCTCGGATTTCATTTCCGGTATTACATGATCTGGCCAATAGGTGGGAAGCGGGTCTGCCCCGGTGAAATATCCGGTTATAAATCTGTCAAACTCTACAAATAGTTCGATCATCGCTGCGCGCCATTCATAAATACTTTGGTCGGGGTCGCCCACAACAATCAGGTTTTGATGATAATCGGACAAAACACGGATAAGCCTGAACATTTTTGTGTCGGTGTCTTGAAATTCGTCAACCATAATATAATGCAAACGGTTTTGCCATTTGTTCAAAATACTTTCATCACTCCTGAATAACCATACCGTAAAGTTTATGATGTCAAAAAAATCAAGCCCAAAATATTTTTTTTGTTTTTCCATATAACGGACGATAACTTTCTTCTCCATGTCTGTGGCATCGAAATCGCCAACCGCTTCCCTAGGGTCTATCATATAATTTGAATAAAGGATTTTATTTTTGAACGTACGGATTTTTTTGTTTATCATAAATTCAAAGGTTGCGGTATCCATTTTAATGCCGAGTTCTTCGTAAACTTCCTCAAGAATGCTTTTTTAGTCTGCCGTATCAAGGACAATAAAATTTTCCGGGTAAAACAAACGCCCGATGTCCTCTTTAAGAACCCGGATACAAAATGAATGGAGTGTGGAAACAAACGATGTATCAATTCCGTCGCCAAGCATACGGCGTAAGCGGTTCTTCATTTCCCTGGCGGCCTTGTTCGTAAAGGTGATGCAGAGGATATTGGATGGTGAAACGCCCAGCTCCTCTACAAGGTAAGCATACCTTGCCGTCAATGCCCGGGTTTTGCCACTGCCTGCACCGGCAACTACCCGGATATATCCCTCGGTTGAAAGAACAGCCTCTGTTTGTTTGTCATTAAGGTTTGAGAATAATCCGTTTGAATCCATTTTTTTCTCCTTATTTGCGATAATGTGACTACATTATGATTATACACCCAAATCCTGACAATCACAAAGTTTGCTTGTCAATTTCGTATCTTGCTTGTCTTTCTAATTGAATTAACCGTTTTATGGCGGCCATTTCGGCTTCGTTGGAATTGACAAACCAGTAACATCTAAAAGTACCGTTGCCGCATTTATATTCGAACACTTTACCGCAAACCGTCACAGTTACCGCACAACGTGCTTCGTTACACGTCCCACCCATAGACGCCAAATGCTTGATTTTCTGAGAACGGCCCATATTAGGAGCGCATACACAAAAAACCAGATTATCCCAAACAAAATCTTGTAAATTTTCCGCTAAAATTACATCTTCGTATTTTTCAATATTTGCGAGATACAAAAAACAAGTCCACTGATTTTCGGTTGGAATGCCAAAGCCTTTTGTGACAAGTACTACTTTGCAAAGCACTTTGCCCTTATAATTAACATTCCATGTGTTATGAATGCCTCCCCACCCGGGCGACATCTTGTTTTCACGGAGCCATGCAACAAAATCAAGTGCATTTTGTTGATTATCTTTATCAACAATTAAAGGAATTACATCCTCAACTTTCGGTCTTAATTTCCTTTGTACGTGTAAATGGGTAAGGTCGTGTTGTTCTAACATTTTCATTCTCCTTTTTGTCGGTTTCTTAAATCTGCAAATAAACCCGTTTTACCTTGGCAGCGTCACCTTTGTCCCACAGTGTATAACCCACCCATGGGTTAGGGTCTAAATGGGCAAACATATATCCGCCTATTGTGCCTTTATATTCCACTACCATTTCTTTTGCGGCATTAATAAATTTTGCATCATCTTTCCAATAAGTAAAGTCGCCGCTTACTAAAGGCATTTTTAACTCATATGGGAAGGCCTCTCCGGACAATATGTCAGGGTGAAATGTTCCCATGAATGTTAAAACTTCTATCGAACATATTAACGCAATTTCTGCTTTATATCAACATAGATTTTTTTACATTGGTGCAGCAATTTTTTCGGCACCCCCTGATATCACATTGGCGAATATGATATCAGGGGGTACTTTACAACCAAATCATTTCGATGGCATATTTACATGCAGTCAAAAACCAGGCTATTGTTTACTCCTAATTTCCTTGATATAATCCAATCAAGGAAATTAGAATATTGATATTTGAATACATTATGGAAATATTGATGGATTTAGTTTTGCAAAGGTATAGTAGTGAAGAGCTGCTCACAAAATTCGCGGAACAACGGCAAAACATCAACAAGGCTATTGGTATTTTGATAAACGAAGCTGACGAGATTGCAGAGGGCAAACGCAAAGGAGCCACCACCGTAGAAATATATTGAAAAGTCCATCGTTTCAAATAAAAAACAACAAAATTCAAACGAAAAGAGCATACTCACATGCATTTAATTATAGGCCTGGGCAACCCGGGCGGCAGATACAAGGGCACACGCCACAATGTGGGCTTCGAAACCATAGACAAACTAAGTTTCGACCACAAAATTACAGTAAAAAACAACCAGCGGTTCCGCGCGTTTGTTGGTGAAGGGCGCATTGGGGGCAAGCCTGTGCTGCTTGTCCAGCCAATGACCTACATGAACCTTAGCGGCGAAGCGGTTCGCAAAATATTACACTTTTACAAACTTACCCCTTCGGAAATGATTGTGATATACGACGATGTCAACCTTCCTGTGGGGGATATTAGAGTGCGCGAGCGGGGCAGTGCCGCCGGGCAAAAGGGCATGATAAATATTATTGCCCAGCTTAAAACCGACGAATTCCCACGTATCCGCATTGGTGTGGGGGATAAGCCCCCGGGAATGAAGCTGACGGATTATGTACTAAGCCGCTTTTTTAAACAAGAATGGGACGACATGATACAGGGCATTACAAAGGCCGGGGACGCGGCAGAACTTATCCTTACAGAGGGTACAAATGCCGCAATGAACAAGTACAATACAAAAATGTTTGCCCGGCAGGAACAGAAAAAGCGGGATGCGAACACAATAAAATTAATACGCCCCAATATGTCCTTCAAAGCGCAATATGAAGAGATGATGCAGGAATGGCTTGTATCCGGCGGCGAGGTAAGCCCGGCGGCGTTGCTAAGCAGCGATGTAACTTACGAAACATGGCTGCAGTGGATGAAAGATGTCTCCCGTGAAAGTACATGCCCGCCGGAGTCTGTACCCCAAACCCTGTATTTTGCCATACTCAACGGGAAGTTAGTCGGCGCGGTGTCGATCCGGCACAGCGGCGAAGACCACATAGCTTTCGGTGTCCGTCCAACACAGCGGCAGAAAGGCTACGAAAAAGAAATTCTTCGGCTGGCTTTGGCAAAACTAAAGGAGCGCGGCATTACAGATGTAATTGTAAATAAAGAGGATAAGCCCAATGTCTAATCATGCCCTACTCGCCCCCCTGCTTAACAGCCAAGGGTACAACCGGATATACAACGCTCTTTCCAATGCTACGCCGCAAACCCTATGGGCAAGCGGTGTTGTTGCCGCGCAAAAATGGCACATGGCAGCGGGGCTGCTTAGCGAACAGCGCACCCCTGCCCTAATTATTGCCCCGTCAGAGCTTAGGGCTAAAGAAATTTTTGAAAACATGTACTATTTTTTCCGGGACGACTGCCACTTCTACCCCAGCCGCGACCTGATTTTTTACGCCGCAGACGTTAAAAGCGTAGACATTACACGGCAGCGTTTAAAGGTGCTGGATAAGCTGCACCGGGTTAACCACGACTCAAACGCCGCGCCGCCTATCGTAATCCTGTCTGCGGAAGCGTTGCTGGACCGTATGACGCCGCCGGATACATTTCACAGATACCGCATGCACCTGGCCATCGGTGACATATGCGAGCCGGACACACTTATGCGCATGTTGGTACAAATGGGCTACGGGCGCAGCAGTATGGCCGAAGGCCCGGGGCAATTTGCCCTTCGCGGCGGCATTCTGGACATTTACCCGGCAGTGGGGCAGTATAATTTACCTAAAACAGACGAAAGTACTCACCTTTCCGAGGGCCAAGCCCTGCGCGTAGAGTTCTTTGGGGACGATGTGGATTCTATCCGCGTAATAGACGCCCTTTCCCAGCGGTCGGTGGAAAACGCCCGGTCATTCGAAATTTACCCCGTGCGAGAGCTTGTATTTAGCAAATCCCGTCTGTGCGCCGCCATGGAAAAAATAAGACAGGCCACCGCTGCCTATCGGGATAATTTAAAAAACAAGGGCATGGCAAAACAGGCCAAAACCCTGGAAGATACCATCAGCTTCACCCTGGAAAACTGGAGCGAAGAACTGGGTGCCGACGCGGACGCTTTCTTGCCCTTTTTCTACGATGAAGAAACCAACCTGCTGGACTACCTGCCGGACAACACCGTTATTTTTTTCGATGAGCCAAACCCCATTGCTATTCACATGGACACGGTGCAGACTGAATACAACGAGAGTATCAGCCACAGGCTGGAAGCGGGGCGGCTTCTGCCGGAACAAGTTGCCGTAATGATGCCCTGGGCGCAGGTTTTGCATAAAACGCAAAAATTCCACAGGGTGTTGTTTTCGTCCATGTCCGGGGAACTACGCGAGTTTTCAACTCTAGCCCCAACCCCCATAAACGCTCGCTCCTGTATGCCACTGAGGCACAGGCCTTCCGAGTTAAAGCAGGACATTGCCCAATATCTGAAAAACGGCTACCTGGTTGCCATCCTTGCGGGTTCGCGCCGTCACGGACAGCAGTTAACTCAGGCCATTAACGACCTGGACATCCTGGCCCGCTTCGCAGAAAATTTGCAGGAAGCAAACCTTGTGCCCAACCTTGTTACAGTGGCCCGGGGCACCCTATCCGCCGGGTTCGAGTACCCGGACATTAAGCTTGCGGTAATAACCGACAAGGAACTTTTTGCCACAGAAAAGAAAAAACGGCGTAGGCGGCGCAGGGACAAAAACGCAGAGAAAATCAACCATTTTACAGACCTCCGCGTGGGTGACTACATTGTACACGACAACCACGGCATAGGAATTTTCCGTGGGATAGAGCAAGTTACCAGCGACGGCCACAGCCGCGACTACTTGAAGCTGGAATACTCTGACGGCGGTCATATTTACGTACAGACTTCCCAAATGGAGCTGATACAAAAATACATCGGCGGCAAAACCGAGGCGCGGCTGTCTAAACTTGGCGGCGCGGACTGGGCCCGGGCAAAAGCGAAAGCCCGTAAAGCCGTGGAAATTTTGGCAGAAGACCTTATTGCCCTGTACGCAAAACGCCAGGCGGCCCAGGCTCACCCCTACAGCACGGATACTGTCTGGCAGCAGGAATTTGAGGCCAACTTCCCATATACGGAAACCGACGACCAGCTAACCGCAATCGAAGATGTAAAGCGAGACATGGAATCTAAACGGGTAATGGACAGGTTAATTTGCGGTGATGTTGGCTACGGCAAGACGGAAATTGCCATTCGCGCGGCATTTAAAGCCGTACAGGACGGCAAGCAAGTTGCCTACCTGGTGCCCACCACAATTTTAACAGAGCAGCATTACAAGACATTCCAATCTCGCATGAAGGAATATCCCATATCCGTCGAGCGGCTTTCCCGTTTCCAGACAAAAAAAGAACAGAAAAAAACCCTGGACAACATGGAAAAAGGCGCGGCAGACATTGTAGTCGGCACCCACAGGCTGTTATCCAAAGACGTGAAGTTTAAGGATTTGGGCCTGGTTATCGTGGACGAAGAGCAGCGTTTTGGCGTGGGCCACAAAGAGAAACTGAAAGAAATGCGCACCAATGTGGACGTGTTAACCCTTACGGCAACGCCCATCCCGCGCACCCTGCATTTCAGCCTGACGGGAATACGGGACATGAGCATTTTGGACGAACCGCCGGAAGCCCGCCAACCCGTGCAAACCTACGTAATGGAATACAATCGGGAATTTGTCCGTGACGCAATAAACCGCGAATTGGCCCGGGGCGGCCAGGTTTACTACCTGCACAACCGCGTCCGCAACATTGCGGAAGAGGCTATGCGCGTACAGCAGCTTGTCCCCCAGGCACGGGTGTCTTTCGCCCATGGGCAAATGAGCGAGACGGAGCTGGAAAACATCATGCACGACTTTGTGGAAGGCGACATAGATGTGCTTGTTTGTACCTCCATAATCGAGACCGGCTTGGACATACCAAACGCCAACACAATGATTATCCAAAACGCAGACCACATGGGCCTTAGCCAGCTTTATCAATTACGGGGCCGTGTTGGCCGCAGCAGCCGTCTGGCCTACGCCTACCTTATGTACCGCCGGGATAAAGTCTTGCGGGAGGAAGCGGAAAAACGTCTGCAAACCATCCGGGAATTTACGGAATTTGGCGCGGGCTTTAAAATAGCCATGCGGGACTTGGAAATTCGCGGCGCGGGTAACCTTCTTGGTGCCGAACAGCACGGCCAAATGAACTTGGTTGGTTACGATATGTACTGCAAGCTTTTGGCGGAAGCCGTAAGCCAGCTTAAAGGCGAGCCCATTGAAACTCACCGGGAAATTACCATAGAAATTAGTGTAGATGCTCACATTCCCGCCCGCCTTATCCCCGACGAACAGCAAAAGCTGGAAATTTACAAGAAAATCTCCCTTATTAACAGTCAACAGGATTATTTCGATGTACAGGAAGAAATTGAAGACCGTTTCGGCAGCCTGCTGCCGCCCGTTGTTAACCTGCTGGACGTGGCGTTAATGAAAGCCATCGCCCGCAAACTTGGCGTAACCGCCATTGCTCAAAAGGGGCTTAACACAGTAATAACCTTCCGCCAAGATGCCCCAGTTAACCTGGACAAACTTACGGAAGCGATAACGAAAAACCCAACACGGCTGCTGTTTACCATGGCCGATACGCCGTACATTACCATTCGCGGATTTAAAGAAGATAAGCGTCCCGATGATGACGGCGGCGCATGGAAGATAAAGCAAATCAGCGACCTGCTGGAGGAATTTTCATAGGGTGCCAAGCCCGAGGCAGGTTCCGTGCGTCAAGCTTTAAGCATATGGAGGTGGGCAAATTGAAATCACGTACAAAGCGCGAAACTATAATAGCCGTGGCTATCGTATTGGTGGCACTGGTTTTAGCGGGCGGATATTTCATCCATACATCGCGGCGCGGTCAGCCGCGCATCAAGCCGCTTTGGGCCGAAGGCAGATATGTAATGCCGCATTCCCTGCGTGCCAATACCGTTGCCGATGTGATGATAACGGATTTTGCAGACATCGCAGTCGGCAAGAATATTAACTTTCAAATTTGCGCAACATACCGATACTTCAAAATAACGGTGTTTCACAGCTACCCGGCTCTTGCAAGCTTGGTTACTGTTGGCCTTTCTGACGGGCAACTGCTTTCTATAACTCACCCTGCCAACCACCCCGGCGGCGTAACACAGATAATAAGCACCACCCAGCCGTGGCCGCATGGCAGACATTATGTAACTTTGCAAGGCCTGAGAGCGGACAATGTCAGCTACGCAGAAGGTACAGGCGAAATACATGTTATGGTAGCGACAGCCGCAAACCCGGATGTTATCACGCAAGGAATTGTGCCGCCCCCGCCGCACGAAAGACTGACAGTACAAGCCGAATCTGTTGCGCCGGGATTATGCACTTTAGTACTGTTCACATTGAAACTGCGGCCGGGGAATCATGGCGACATATCACAAATTGGGAAGCGCAGCTGCCACCGGGTAGCTATTATTTCGTACTCCCATGGCAGGAATGGCGTTGGGTAAACGAAAACGGCACAGCGTTGTGGACCGCCGTGCCTGTGTATGCAAGGTTTGAAGTGTTAAGTTGATTTGCGAACCATCTCCACCAGCGCGGCATACCTCGGATACGTATGAAGCTGCTGGTATACATAGCTT
>WQTQ01000153.1 GCA_009786175.1 Bacillota bacterium
TAATTGAAAACGATCGGCTAATTATCCTTCTTACGGATAGGTTCACGGCATCTGCCGGAGACGCTTTTGCAGATTTAATGCTTAACATGGAAAACACATTAATCATCGGACAGAATACGGCGGGGATACTTCTTACATGTATGATGTATACAAGATTATCATTATGGCGCAGCGGTGTACCCTTTGGTTTTGGCGCGACAATCCACATCCACCCGGAAGGTCACTTGCCAGAAGGCATTGGCATCGCCCCGGATTTATGGGTTAACGGGGACGCACTGACTGCAGCCCTTGCGCTGCTTGGTGTGTATATAGATGGTGACAATTATACAATGGTTTTTTTGGGCATGACACTTTTTTTCCTTTTTATTTTGAGCTTAATATTAATTATAACAAGGAGGCAGCAGACAATGAACGTTGCAATTTTAGGAATGGGCAGAAGCGGCAGGGATATCCACGGGGCTTACCTGCTAACCGCAACAGACAAATACAAAATAGTCTATGTGGTAGACCCGGTGCCGGAACGTAGGGCAAGGGCAGAAGAAGAGTACGGCTGCCAAACCTTTGCCGACTACAAAGAACTTATAGGCAAAAAGGACATCGACCTTGTAATTAACGCTACGCCAAGTCATTTGCATTATCCGATTACAATGGATTTACTGGCCAACGGCTTTAACGTACTGTGCGAAAAGCCCCTGGCCCACACCGCCGCTCAGGTGGACGAGTTAATTGCCCGGGCCAAAGAAAGCGGTAAAATGCTGGCTGTTTTCCATCAGTCACGTTTCGCGCCTTATTTCCGGCAGGTTAACAAGGTGCTGGAATCCGGCGTACTGGGGCGCGTTATCCAGGTAAGCATCCATTTTAGCGGATACGCCCGCAGATGGGATTGGCAGTGCTGTAAAGAATTCGGCGGCGGCAACCTGTACAACACAGGGCCCCATCCGGTAGACCAGGCCCTGCAATTACTCAATTACGAAGGCGACCCCAATGTTGTGTGCTACATGGACAGGGTCAATACATTCGGCGATGCGGAAGACTATGTAAAATTGCTGATAACCGCGCCAAACAGGCCGGTTATCGACGTAGAAGTTTCTTCCTGCAACGCATACCCGGGCTTTACGTACAACATAATGGGCTCTGCGGGCGGGTTAAAAGGCAGTGTAAAAGAAATGCAGTGGCGTTGGTTTGTACCCGAAGAAGCACCAATGCAAGAGCTTGTCAAAGGGCCGCTGCACGACGGTAATTGGTATCCAAGGTACTGCAGCGAACCGCTAAAATGGCATGAGGATAAATGGGAAGTTGAAGATGACGGTATTTTCACCCTTGGCACGGAACGGTTGTACGACAGTGTTTACGATCATTTGAAAGACGGCACACCGCTGGTGGTTACACCGGAACAAGTGCGCCAAATGACATGGGTAATGGAAGAAAGCCACAAACAAAACCCGTTGGATTAACCGGAGGTTGACATGTACAGAATTGGAATAATAGGCACAGAAAACAGCCATGCGATGGCGTTTTCTAAAATTATAAACCTGCCCTGCCCTATAACGGGCAAGGTTCCATACCCCGACGCAAAAGTTGTGGGCGTGTACGGCCCGGATAAAGATACGGCCCAAGCAATTGTAAATGAAGCGGGCGCGGAATTTGTAGCCCAAAGCCCGGAAGATTTCCACGGAAAAGTGGACGCGATGCTAATTACAAACCGCAAGGGCTCACTGCACGCTAAGTACGCCCTGCCCTTTATCGAAAAAGGCATGCCCATGTTTATCGACAAGCCTTTTACGTCAAGCATTGCAGAAGCAGAAATGCTGGTTGCGGCGGCAAAGAAAAGCGGCTCTAAGCTAAGCGGCGGCTCCGGCTGTAAGCTGGCCTACGACGTGCTGATACTGCAAAATAATGTGCGCGGTCTTGTGGCCTCCGGCAGCATGATTAGCGCGTCCATAAATTTTGCTGCAGATGTGGCAAGTGAGTACGACGGGTTCTACTTTTACGCGCCGCATTTAACGGAAATGGCACTAAAAATTTTTGGCCCGGATGTTAAAAGCGTTTTGACAACGGAGAAAAACGGCAGCAGACTTAGCATTTGGCGGTACGAGAAATTTGACGTGTCGCTGCACTTCACAAAAGATGCGCCCGGTTCCGGCGCGGTTATTTACGCAAAAAGCGGCAACATTATGCGCAACATCGACATTTCTATGATTTATCAGGAAGAAGTAAAGCAGTTTATCCACATGCTGCGTACCGGGGAAATGCCCGGCACGTATGAAGATTTGGTTCTGCCGGTGCGGTTAATTGCGGCGGTAGAAGAATCTGCAAAGACGGGAAAAGAAATTGAAATAAAACTGTAATATTTTTGCCGCTTATGCTGTTTACATGGTATAAGCGGCTTTTTTGCGGGGAACTTGGAACATTTTCAAATTTCTTACGTTATACCATTTAAGGAGGTGACGCCAATGCGTCTTATTACCGGATGTATGTTGGCAACATTTTTTTGCCTTGTGTTCGCGGTCCCTGTACTTGGGCAGGATGAACGCCCGCTAAGGCAGAATTATTCAATCAACATAGACGTGGAGTGCTTAGACATAGCCACAGACATTATCCGTGGGCTGCCCGGGTACAACTTGGATTCGTCCGTACATTTTGACCGGTGGCACCGCATAGCGGAATTCCGGCGCAGGGTAAGCACGGAAACGTTCCGCTATGTGCAAGAAGTTTTGCGCAGCCTGGGGGAAGTTACATTTGAAACAGAAAATGCCGCCCATCTGGCCACGCAAATTGTAGATTTGGATGTAAGGATCGCCGTGTTAGACCAAGAATTAGAACGGCTAACCGCAATGATGGCCGCCAGCACTACCCTGGAAGTTCTGATTGCCGTCAACGACAGGCTAAGCATTGTTTCCTGGGACAGGGACAATTTAATTGGCCGCCGTAATGTATTGCAGGTAGAAAGCCAAGGCCCAATAGTTCACATCGTGCTAGTTGAAACATTGCCCGATGCCCTGCCCCCTGCCACTATAGGCTTTGGACGGCAGATTACTGACAGGTTTGGCAGCTCTGTTGCAAACACCCGCAGGGCCGCAGAAAATTTTGTGGTAGGTTTTGTACGGTTGGCACTGCCCCTGGTTATTTGGGTCGTGATTTTATCCGCTGCCGGGTTTGCGGCATGGCGGTTACATGGCCGAAAGGTATGGGCAAAAAGGAATACAAATAAACCAAAGGAGGCAACGGAATGAGAAAATATATTTTGACGCTAATGATTCTGCTAATGATTATGACAATTGCGGCCTGCGGCAGAGGCGGCGTTGACGGTGACTGGCCTGCGGCAAACGAAGCCTCTCCTTTGATGGCAACACAGCGGCAAGCGTTGAGAGCCTATTCTGTAACAGCAGATGCATCTCCGCCCACTGCACCTGCGCCTCCACCGGGTGCCTCACCCGCATCGGATGTGCCTCATTTCTACGGTGTCGCAACCGGCAGTTTAATTATTGAATATCATGAAACACACATCGAGCGGGCTGAACGCGCCCGTCACATTATCCAAACCGCCAGCACAGAACTTGAAACGGAATATTTCGACGAAGTTGTAGCCGAACTGCGGCAATTAGCCCCCGCGTCCGGCGGGTACATTGAGTCGGAACAGATTTCCGGTCGTAGGTGGCGGGTTCTTCACATGACATTGCGCGTACCAAGTGCTGCATTTGATGATGTGCTTGCGCAAATAGAAAGCCTTGCGGACGTGCGCCATTCTAACCGTCAGGCAGAAGACGTAACAGACCAGTTTTACGACACCGCCGCCAGGCTGGAAACCCGCCGCATAGAGGAAGAACGCTTGCTTGCCTTAATTCAAGATGCGGAAAACGTCCACGACTTGCTGGAACTTGAACGGCGGCTTAGCAATACCCGCCTGCAAATAGAAACATACAACGCCAGGCTTACAAACCTTGCGGGGCGAATCGCCTACTCTACTATTACTGTTACATTGTTTGACATTGCGGAAGAAGAAATTGTGCCAATTGCCGGGCCAACCATGGGCGAGCGCATAGGCGGCGCGTTTGGGGATTCCGTAGATTCGGTTGTAAGAGGGTTTCAAAATTTTGTAATTTTTATGGCAGGTATAATTATCCCGCTGGTATTTTGGGGCGTTATTGCCTTCATTGCGTATAAGCTGATAAGGCGGGTACGCAGAAAGCTTAAGAATAGCGTAATTCCAAGTTAAAGCGCGTTAGTACCCCCTGATATCATATTAGCAATATGATATCAGGGGGTAGTTTTTTTAATCGCAGCTGGTATATAAAGCGCGCTTGCGCGCGCTTCGTAAAGAGCAATTTTCTAGAACATAAAAAATATCCCTCACAGAGGCACAAAGGACACAGAGAGAACCATAGAATTTTTTATCTTCCTCTGTGAACTCCGTGCCTCTGTGAGGAACTGAACTTATCACGATTTTTTCTTTCACACTTGCGGCTAATCAATTACTTGTCTATAATAGATATCCGGGAGTCTTTTCCTAAAAATATTATCAGAAATCAGGTGCGCGCATTGTATAGTAAATCCGGTCTACACCTAAGACGGTTAATTATTACCGCCGTATTTTTGGCAATATATTTAATCATCCGCCAGTTTTTTTCGTTTTACATACCGCTATTTGGTGAAACAGGTATGCGTGTAGGGGTTGCAAGAATATTTTCTTTATTGCCCACGTTTTTGTTTGGCCCTATTTGGGGGGCCGTCGCTACCGGCACCGCCGATGTTTTAGGGCACTTCTTGCGGCCAATGGGTGCGTACTTACCGTTTATGACCATTACCGCTGCAGGCCGAGGTTTTTTTTGCGGCATGCTGTGGCTTTTATTGCGTAACCGTGACGCGGGTAAAATCCGGATAGTTGTGCTGGGTTTGGCGTTTATTCTGGCTGCTTTTGGTGTTGCCAATGGTCTTATGCTTAGGGCAGACGGCGTTACACCAAATTTTTACAGCGATATGGCCGGTGTAGAAATTGACACATCCGGCATGTTTTTCATATCCGAATGGGTTGTAATACGTTCCCAAGGTGTTTCAAACCCTGCCGCCATGCTTTCTGAAACTATAACTACTGTTACCTGGGGGCTTGTTGGCGTAGGCGGTTTTGGGCTTGTGCTTCTTGCAATAGATTCATTTTTGTCTGCAAAACTAAAGGTAGATTACAAAGAATATGCCAGCATTATGCCGCTACTTATCGCTATGCTGGTTAGCGCGTGGCTGGAAAATTCGTTAAACACAATTATTCTGCGGGAAACAATTGTTCCGTCATGGAAGCTGCTGCCCTTTGTTGTAGTTTGGCTGCCGCGTATTATTGTGGCAACCATTTCCGCAATGCTTCATTCATATTTTATTGCATTTTTACTGGGTGTAATAAAAAAACAAAAATCATTGGCAATGTATTTGAAATAGAAGGAGTGTGTCTGCCATGCCACACACGGCTTTATACAGGAAAAAACGACCCCGTACTTTCGGGGAAGTTGTTGGGCAAAAGCATATTGTACGTGCCTTGTGCAACCAAATAACATCCGGGCAAATTAGCCACGCATACTTATTTTGCGGCACCCGGGGCACAGGCAAGACAACCATTGCCCGCCTTTTTGCCCGGGCAATCAACTGCCAAAACCCCCGGGAAGGCAGCCCGTGTAATGTGTGTGATTCCTGCCTGGGCATACTTGCGGAACGTAACCTTAATGTGGTTGAAATTGACGCGGCTTCCAACAACGGTGTAGAAAATATCCGCGACTTGCGGGAAGAGGTCAAATACCAGCCAACCCAGGGGCATTACAAGGTGTACATTATCGACGAGGTACACATGCTGTCTACAAGCGCGTTTAACGCCCTGTTAAAAACCCTGGAAGAGCCCCCGTCCCATGTAATTTTTATTTTGGCTACAACAGATTCCCAAAAGCTGCCCGCTACAATTTTGTCCCGCTGCCAGCGGTACGATTTTAGGCGGATTGCCGTCACAGACATGATCGACACCATGAAAAAGTACCTGCAAGAAGAAGGTGTACAGTTTGAAGAAAGCGCGCTGGATTATATCGCCTATCATTCCGACGGTGCCATGCGTGATGCCTTAAGTTTGCTGGACCAAAGCCTAAGCCTTGGGGATTTTAAGCTGACATACGCCCAGGTGCTGGATATGCTGGGGGCCGTAGACCGGGCCCGCTTATTCGATTTTACCTACGCTCTTGCTGCAAGCGACAGTGGCGCGGTAATGAACGTAATCGACCAAGCCATGAATGGCGGCCGTGATGCCAGCCAATTTACCGCAGATTTAATTCGCCATTTCCGTGACGTTCTTGTTGCAAGCCTGGTAAACGACCCAAACGCCGTAGATTTTTCTGCGGAAATTGCTGAGAAATTGCGGGAGCAGGGCAAGTATGTATCAAGCCAAAAATTGATGGAATATATTCACACATTTTCCGAAACCCTTAGGGAAATGCGCTTTGCGCCCCACGCCCGCACAGCCCTGGAAGTTTGTGCTCTGCGCGTATGTGTGCCAAAAGTCGAAGCGGTGTACACGCCCGCCCCGGCCCCTGCCGTGCAAGCCACGGCTGCTACGCCGGTGATACAGCCCCCTACCCCAACCGAAAGCAAAGCCCTTGGCGACATAACTCCTGATATTTTGGACAGAATTGCTGCGTTTTGGGATACATTGTGCAACTCGTTCCCCAACCCAATGCGGGCCCAGTGTGCCCAGTGCGGGTTGGAAAATAACGACGGCAAGCTGGAAATAATCATAGGCAGTGAAACTATGCGAAACATAATAAAACCTAAAGAAGGCGCGATACGGGAAGCAATTGCAGAAAAATTCTCGTTATCTACCCCTCCAAACCTTGCCTTTATCGTGCGGGAAGGTTACAATAAACCTAAGGTGCAAAAATCGGAAGTTAAAAACCGGTTTGAGCCAAAGCCGGAACCGGAACAGCAGACCATTCCGGTAGACTGGATAACCCCCGAGCCGCCTCCTGAAGCAGCCGAACCTGCCTATGAAGACAGCTGGGACGCAATCGGGGATGAAATATCAAGCGACAACAAATGGTAAATCATTCACTGGATTAGAGGAGGACATAAAATGCCAAAAGGATTTCAAGGAATGCCCGGCGGTGGCATGAACATGCAGCAAATGATGAAATCAGCGCAAAAAATGCAAAAGCAAATGGAAGAAATGCAAGCGCAATTAGCCAACAAAACCCTGGAAGTTTCCGCAGGCGGCGGCGCGGTTAAAGTAACTATCAACGGCCAGAAGCAAATTACGGACCTTATAATTTCCCCGGACGTTGTAGACCCGGACGATGTGGAAATGCTTCAAGACTTGGTAATTTCCGCTGTAAACGAAGCTGTCCGCCAGATGGAAGAAGTTTCAAGCTCTCAAATGTCTAAAATATTACCCGGCGGCATGAACCTGCCCGGGCTGTTTTAACCCGGAGGTTATGTAAATGCAGCACATTTATGGCGGGCATGTTGCCCGTCTAATTGAAGAACTTTCGCGCTTACCGGGTATAGGAGGCAAGTCTGCACAAAGACTGGCCTTTTATATTATTCATTTGCCCACAGAAAAAGCCGAAGCACTGGCAGAATCCATCATTTCCGCAAAACGGAATGTACGGTACTGTTCTGTATGCTGTAATTTAACAGATATGGACCCGTGCCAGGTTTGCGCCAACGTAAAGCGCGACCCGAAAACTATCATGGTAGTAGAAGACCCCCGCGACATGGCAGCCTACGAACGCACCCGGGAATTTCACGGGTTGTACCATGTACTTCACGGCGCAATTTCCCCAATGCATGGCGTAGGCCCCAACGACTTAACAATTGCGGCACTGCTAAAACGCCTGCAATCAAATGACGTAGACGAAATTATTATCGCCACCAACCCTAACGTAGAAGGCGAAGCAACCGCGCTTTACATCAGCAAAATACTAAAGCCTACAGGTGTGAAAGTTACACGCATTGCCCACGGTGTACCCGTTGGCGGCGATTTGGAATATGTAGACGAAGTAACCCTTTCCCGCGCATTAGAAGGACGGCGTGAAATTTAAAACTTTCGCCATTGTATCGGAGTGTGACGTGTGGTTTGAACATTATAAGGCGGCTTTTTTCAACTAATTACATGGTAAAAGAACACATGCGCAAAGGAGACATTCCTCCATCCAAGGAGGCATATAAAAATTCCTTGCGCATTGCCATACCCGCTGTAATTGAAATGGTAAGTATTGCCTTAATGGACATGATTGATACAGTAATGGTAGGGCGCGTAGGCCCCCAGGCCATGACGGCTGTGGGCATAACCGGCCAGCCGCGGATGCTGATTTTGTCCATCTTTTTTGCGTTGAATATTGCCCTTACGGCAATAATTGCCCGTAAAAAAGGTGCTGGGGAAATGCATGCGGCCCGCAGCTGCTTACGCCACGGTTTGTTGATAAACATTATATTGGGGTTAAAACTTACACTGCTGGCATTTATATTCGCTCAACCGCTAATGGCTTTAGCGGGTGCCCAGCCCGACACTATATACGAAGCAACATCGTATTTTAGAATTACAAACCTGGTGCTGGTATTCCAGATAATGACCATGACCATCTGTGTTGCCCAGCGGGCAATCGGTAATACAAAAGTTGCCTTAAAGGTTAACGCAACTGCCAAAGTCGTAAGCGTTATACTCAATTTCCTTTTAATCGAAGGCCGCTTTGGCTTCCCTCGCCTGGAAGTTGACGGCGTGGCATACGCACGCTCCATAGCCGCTGTTGTGGCATTTTCTCTTGCGTTGGCCTCTATTTTGCACAAGGATAGCCCTCTTCGTATAAGGCTAAAGGATTACTGGGGCTTCGAGAAGGTCATGCTAAAAAGCGTAGGAAAATTAACCGCCAACGGTATGCTGGAGCAAGTAAGCTTACGTTTTGGCTTTTTTGCCTATGCCCGCGTAATCGCCAACCTTGGAACCGAAGCTTTTGCAGCCCATATTATTGCCATGCAGCTAATGGTGCTTAGCTTCACTTTTGCGGACGGTATTGGCGCGGCAACAACCAGCCTTGTAGGGCAAAATTTGGGCAAAGAAAGGCCCGACCTTTCCAGTATGTACGGTAAAATTGGGATGCGGCTGGCAATTATATGCGCGACGATGCTTAGCACCCTGTGTATTTTGTTTCGGTTCCAGTTTGCCGCACTGTTTACCACAGACCCGGACATTGTGCTTACCGCCGGCGGGCTAATTTTTATACTCGCCGGTATATTGCCGTTGCAAACATCCCAGCTTGTAATGGGCGGCAGCCTGCGCGGCGCAGGCGACACCCGTTACGTCGCGCTTACTATGCTAATTACCGTAGGTGTCATGCGCCCGCTTTTGGGTTTCCTTATGGTAGTACCTCTTGGATGGGGGCTTACGGGCGCATGGATAGCCATGGTTTTTGACCAGGCAACGCGGCTTATAATGCTATTTACACGCTTTGCACGGGGCAAATGGATGACGGCGAAGGTCTAGTTTTACTCTACCCGCTCTTCCGCCGTTATCAAAAATTTGTAAATTGGTGCCAGTACTTTGAACCCTTCCGCTACAATTGCAGCTAGGCGGTTCGAATACAGCAGGTTAAAATCGTAACTTTTGTGAATGAAAGCGATCGTCTTCCGGTCCAGCCAACTTTGTAAATTTGCGGGCATGTCCGGGTGGCGGCTTTTTTTGTACATATCGCCGTCAAGTTCAAATAAAGTTTGGTTTTCGTATGTGGCAAGGGCCGTTTTGAAGGCCTTATCATTAACCAGTATCATCTTACGCATACTTGCCATAGCCGCAGCCCCTGCCGAATAATAACCACAGCCATAGAAAAAGCTCTCCGGCGAAAACACAAAGAAAAACTCCGGCAGGTTCATATTTTTTTGCCGCACAAACATGCACCACATCGTATCCCGGAACAGGGACTTGTCCTTAGAAAACCTTGCGTCCCGCCATATACGGGAAAGTGAGCCCCCAACTTTGGGCGAACATAGCAGTTTATCGTCTATTTCCAAAAGCGTGGGCGTTAGTTCTTCCACCAGGGATAACATGGGCGAAATTACAAATTGGGTATACTGTTCCCTGTGTTCCTCAAACCATGCCTTACTGTTTTGCAACCGGTTTTCAAACAAAAAATCCATCGTGTTTTTTGAAAATTGAGTTTGCATGTCACTGTTCCTCTTTCTTATAAAACGCGCCCATTTCCCCAAGAAACTCCCCTACTTTGAAGTATCTCCCCGTGTAAACCACAGGCTCCAGCAGCGCAATGTCCCCTTGCCCACCGTCTAAGCCTTCAATTTCCTGGCAGTTCCCGGCTCTGCAAAAATATGTTGTTGTATCGGCTGTTTCATATGTGCCTACAACTTCGCATTCAAACACTCTTCTGCTGACATTTAGTGTGGGTACATTCAGTACATTGCCGTTTTCGTATTCATAGGGCACCGCATTTTTTGGCGCGTCAAGGCCGGAAGTCATGCCAAAATAGTCCAGCAATTCCAACATGTCTGTGCTTACAAGGTTAGCAGAAAACATATTTGTTCGCGCAATATTCACTTTAGTTTTTTTCGCGCCGTTCATGCTTATAACCATCAGGTCATGGTCTTTGTCCCATGTGCTTGATACCCATGTGATGGGGCAAAAATTTGGTGTGCCGTCTTCGTTATATGTGCCAATTAAAAAAACGGGCTGGATGTGGGTCATGTATTTCTCGCCTAAACTGATACGTTTCATTGGTTATGTTCCTCCAGTTCTAAATTGTTGATAATTTTTTTTAACTTGCCTTCAAATTCGTTTATTTCCCCCCGGTCAAAGCCCTGGTAAAAGATGGCGTTCATTTTGTCAGACAGCCAATCATATTTTTCCCGGTATTCCCTTGCCTTTTCCGTCACTTCAATAAAAATTTGCCTGCGGTTTTTCTTGTCCGGTACCCGCATTATTAGGCCGCTTGCTTCCATGCGGTCCAGCATGCTGGTAAGGGTAGTTTTGGCAAGGGAAGTTAGCTTGCCTATTTCCGTAATTGTTAAGCTCCCATGCTCCCAAAGTACATATAA
>WQTQ01000154.1 GCA_009786175.1 Bacillota bacterium
CATCGACAATGCCAACGTGCGGCGGCGATATATTTATAACAATTTATCTATGGAACGGTTTAACGGCCTGGCCACATACTTGTATTTTCTGCAGCCAAACAGGTATACACTGCCCGCCTGGCTGGCCTCGGGCATTGAAGACTACCTGCTGCAACCGGCGGAAGCTGCGGCCATGACACGGGACGATTTAGCATTGTGGCTACAAATAAACAAAGCCCCGGGCATGCCCCTGTTTGGTGACGCTTTTTTTGTAGGTTCTTTTGGCTTTTATGATGCCGCAGTTGTACGAAACATTGCGTATACCACCGTACGGCTTTTAAGCGAAGAAGGCGTTTTATGGGATTGGGTAAGCCTGGCTTTGGCCGACAGAGAGGGATTTATCCAAAAGGCCAACGGCTTTTTCCGGTCACTTGCCGGAAGCAGCCACGAAGTAACTACCAACTTCTTTTACCATTTTGGCACCGTGGAAATATGGACACCCTACGGCATTTACAATTACATCGCCCACGGGTACGATTGGCCGTGGGAGCAGGTGCAGGGTTATAACAAATACATGGACGCGGCTATTTTGTTTGTGCGGGAATGGTTAGAGTTTGACGAACCGGGAAGAATTACAGTTGAGTTAAACCCGTTTAGCAGCCGAAATACAAATTATCCGGTTATATTCCAAACTGCAATGATTACTCACGGCGAAGTGTTGGGACTCTACGGAAATTTTGGGTATTCGGGCAAGGTTCTTTTGACTAATGCCAGCTATGGGCTATATGTTCTTACACACGAGATTGTTCACGCCATTCATTTACAAATCACCAACGCTGCACCGGCTTGGGTAACAGAAGGGCTTGCGGTTGCCGGTGAAAGTCTTTTTCGCCAGCGGTATTACGATTTTATAGAAAATTTGCAAGTATACCATTTGCATTACTCGCGGACTTTGGATAGTATTCATTTATTTGTACTTATAGCTGAGGGGCTTGATTTTTTCTTCAGAATGGGCACAGAGCCAACATTCGGCAGACTTGATTGGACATATGAGGATGCAGGCAGTTTTTTTACCTTCCTCTATCGCAATTACAGCCGCCGGCAGTTTTTGTACTTTATCTCCAACGCAACATCATGGAATCAACACGACTTAGCCTACAACACTTTCGGCAAAACCCTTGAAGAAATAATGTATGACTGGCGCAACTACCTGTGGCCGTGCGGCGAGCCGGAAGGCTGGTGGGCTTACAGGGTATTTGACCCATATTTTCTGTATATTGAAGACATAGACGAGCAGTACGAATATCTGATAAATAATCTCTGCTACTGTTGGGAAAAATTGATACCGTGGTTTTCGATGCTTATTTACAATTACCGTGCCACAATGGATGGATAGTAATCCGGTGGCTAACCATCAAGTTCTTACAAAAATAATGAGAGGGACGTAAAATATGTTCGCAGACTTACACGTACATTCCCAATATTCCGACGGCACCTTAACTGTTGGGGAATTGATAGAAAAAGCCCTGGCGCAAAATATATCCCTGTTTTCCATTTGTGACCACAACACGGTGGAGGCCTATGTAAATGAAGGGGATTTGTGCAGCCGTGCGGATATTAAAGTAATCACGGGCGTAGAAATAAATTCCTACATGGACGGTACGGAACACCATATACTGGCCTACGGTTTTGACATCCACGATAAGGCACTAAACGAACTGCTTGAATACAACCGCAATATTTATGCCGACAGGGATGCCGCCTTAATAAGCGGCATGATAAAAGACTTCCCTACCCTGTCTGTGGAAGAGTTTCTCCTGTACGAGCGCGACCGCAGAAACGGCGGCTGGAACAGCATCGACTATCTTAGAAGCAAGGGCGTTGTAAAAGGCTTGCCCGGCTATTTTGACTATGTAAAAAAGTATGACGCAAAGCCTACCCACAAGTTCCCGCACCCGGCAAATATTATAAAAATTATCCAGAACGCGGGCGGCTATGCGGTTGTTGCCCACCTTGGGGAGTCGCTTTTACGGGGCGAAACCAACCATGGTGTACAAAAGTGGGAAGAACTGGCCAATCAATTTCTAGCCATTGGCATTGACGGCTTCGAATGTTACTACACCACCCATACTAAGGAAATCACCGAATTTCTGCTGGACTTCTGCCGTAAAAATGACTTGATTATTACAGCGGGAAGCGATGACCATGGCGGGTTTAACAACGAAGATGACGGGCATGTATGCGATATGTGGTTGGGGAAAATTGAAGTAGAGAAGCTGACGCTGTTTTGCCGGGAGTCGTAAGACGACGAAGCAATCCGGTGACTTAAGGAGTAAACCACATGCAAAACATATATCTGGAAAATGTAACCCTGGACGATGCCCTTGACAACTACCTATCCCACCTCACCCCCTTCCCTCTTACTGTCGGCCAAGTACCTGTAACCGACGCCTTAGGCCGCGTAACCTCCCATGCCGTCTTCGCGGCCAACAATTCCCCGCTGTACGACTGTGCCGCTATGGACGGCATTGCAGTTGTGTCCCGGCATACACAAGGCGCGCGGGAAGTTTCGCCCGTTACGCTAAAACATGGCCAGGATTTTGTATATGTAGACACCGGCGACCCGGTTCTGCCCCCCTACGACGCGGTAATTATGGTCGAGGAAGTACAGAAAGCCGGTAACGACGTAATCATTCGCAAAGCCGCCGTAAGTTATCAACACATACGTGCAATTGGCGAAGATGTGGTAAAGAACGAGTTGATAATTCCAACCGGTAGGAAAATCCGACCGGTTGACATCGGCGCACTTCTGTCCGGCGGCATAACCTCCGTTTCCGTAAAAGCACAGCCCATAATCGCCGTTATCCCCACAGGGTCCGAGCTTATTGAGCCGGGAGACGAAATTAAAACCGGCAGCATAATCGAATCCAATTCGCGGATGCTGGAGGCGTTAATACAAGAAGACGGCTGCCAACCCTGCCGTTTTCCCATTGTGCCGGACATTGAAACAGAACTGCGGGAAACCCTAAAGCACGCCGCAGCCGCTTGTGACATGGTTTTGCTATGCTCCGGCACCAGCGCGGGGCGGGAAGATTACACAAGAAAAATAATCGAGGAACTTGGGGAAGTTGTAACCCACGGTGTTGCCATTAAGCCCGGCAAACCCGCCATACTTGCCATAATCGGCGGCAAACCTGTAATCGGTGTACCCGGGTACCCGGTATCCGCATACATTGTGTACAAAAATATTATTTCTCCCATTATAAAAAGCTTGCAGCACATGGACCGGGAACACCCCGCAACCATAGAAGCCACCCTTACAAGGCGGCTGGTGTCTTCCGTAAAGCACAAGGAGTTTGTGCGTGTCAAACTTGGTAAAATTAACGGCAGATTTATTGCCACACCACTGTCACGGGGGGCCGGGGCAGGCATGAGCCTTGTTAGGGCAGACGGCTTTTGTGTAATAGATCAAGATCTGGAAGGGCTGGAAGCGGGCGCGACCGTTCAAATATCCCTGTTGCGAGACTTGGCGGGCATAGAAAAAACCGTAATATCCATCGGCAGTCACGACATTATCATGGACATTTTGTCAGATTTAATGGGAACCGACATATGCCTATCAAGTTCCCACGTGGGTACAATCGGCGGGCTGATGGCCCTAAAAAACAAAGAGTGTCACATTGCACCAATCCATCACTTGGACGAGGCAACCGGCACGTATAATGTAAATATTATCAAACAGCTGTTCCCGGGCCGGCAAATGGCACTAATCAAGGGCGTACAGCGGGTGCAGGGCATAATGGTGGCAAAAGGAAACCCGCTAAACATCACCGGCGTAGCAGACGTAAAGCGGTGCCGCTACGTAAACCGCAGCCGCGGCACGGGCACGCGGATGTTTCTCGACTACCAATTAAAGCTTGCCGGTATCCCGCCGGAAAATATAAACGGCTACGACAGGGAAGTTTCTACCCATATGAACGTGGGCGGCATAATTGCAAACGGCGGCGCAGACGCGGGGCTGGGTGTAATGTCTGCTGCTTTAGCCTGCAGCCCGGACTTTGTGCCCATTGGCGTAGAAGACTACGATTTTGCCCTTTTCGCAAATACGCTGGACAATGAATATGTTAAAGTTTTCATACATCATCTAAAATCGGAAAAATTCCGCAAAAAACTAAACGAACTGGGCGGATATACTGCAACTAATTGCGGGGAGGTTGTCATCATTGAGTGACTTTATAAAACCACGATACAAACGAAACCTAAACGCTTTATCCGCACCGGACATGCAAAAACTCCACAACGGAAAGGTCTGCGTAGTTGGGGCTGGGGGCCTGGGCGGATACATTGTGGAACTTTTGGCGCGCATAGGCGTGTTACACATTACCGTCGTAGACTATGATTTATTTGAATCCGGTAATTTAAACCGCCAGCTTTTCTCCGAAGAATCTAATATGGGCAGTTACAAAGCAGATGCGGCAATTGACCGCGTGGCCAGAATAAATTCTGACGTGGCCATTAACGGCATAAAAGAAAAATTAACGCAGAACAACGCACCAAAAATTATTGCAGGCCATCATGTAGTCATGGACGCGCTGGACAATATACAAACGCGATTAATGCTTGCTAATGTATGCGCAAAGCTTAACATCCCGATGATACACGGCAGCATTGCAGGCTGGTACGGGCAAGTGGCATGTATATTCCCAGGCGACGGAACCCTTGGTAAAATTTTTGGCGGCACAAAAAAAGAACACGGCGTCGAAAATGAACTGGGCAATTTGCCATTCACCGCTTCTGCAGTGGCGTCTGTACAATGCGCAGAATGCGTTAAAATTTTAACCGGCAAAGATGTTGTAAAAAATTCCGTTATACGGATAGACTTACTAAACTGTGAGTACGATACCATTTCGCTATAATCCCCACGGTGGACTATATCCTTGCTCATGTGCTACAATGCAATAACCTTATAAGAAATACGATGGAAAGGGGTGGTTTTATATGTTCTTATCTTGGAAAGTTACCAAGTGCAGAATCGGACATGCTTCCCTCCGTACAAGGTCTGAATTTTTGGGCTAAGGCGATTACGCTTTTGTAAAAACAAAAGTGTTGTGCGGAGGTAATTTAGTATCGCCTCAATAAAGTATCAAAATCTCGGGCCTTGTTTAAAGTTGAGAATACGATTTTTCACAAGGAGAGAGACATATGATTGAAATTGCAATAAATTCTATTCACAAAAATTTTGGGTTTAACCCTGTATTAAAAGATGCCAACTTCGAAATTTACACAGGCGAACATGTTGGGCTTGTAGGCAGAAACGGCGCAGGTAAAACCACACTGTTCAACTTAATCTTAGGCAAAGAACAGCCGGACAAAGGTACAGTTTCTATTAGGAAAAACGCCTCTTTGGGCTACCTGGAACAAATTCATAAAACCACTGCCAGCAGCCTTTCTGCAGAAGGGGTTTTAAAGGAAGCCTTTGCGGATGTGTTTGCCATTGAAAAACGGC
This sequence comes from Bacillota bacterium, assembly GCA_009786175.1. The sequence continues at coordinate 5,486 of WQTQ01000154.1, forward strand.
TGCGGCAACTGGAAATTGAAATGGCAGAAGACGAAAAAAATCTCGACAAACATCTGCGAGAGTATTCACGGCTGCAGGATCAATTTATTGCCATGGACGGCTATTCCATAGACGAGGAGTTTAACCGTATTGTAAACGGTTTCAAGTTATGGGATATTCTTGCCACGCCATTCAACAGCCTTAGCGGCGGCGAAAAAACTATTATAAAATTGGCGGCCTTACTGCTAAACAAGCCGGATATTCTTCTGCTGGACGAGCCGACCAACCACTTGGACATAACTATGCTGGAATGGCTGGAAATTTTCCTGGCCAAGTACCAGGGTACGGTGCTGATGATTTCCCACGACAGATATTTCCTGGATAAAACCACCACCAAGACAATTTTAGTGGAAAGCGGCGTATGCGATGTTTACAACGGCAATTATTCCTACCATGTAGAGGAAAAAGAACAGCGGCTGATTCAGGAATTTAGCGAATACAAAACCCAACAGCGCAAAATAGAGGCAATGGAAGCAGCCATTAAGCGGTACAGGCTATGGGGAGCCCAAGGCGATAACGAGAAATTTTTCATAAAGGCCAAAGAGTTGGAAAAACGGCTGGAGAAAATGGAAATTTTAGACGACCCAAGGCCAAAGGAAATAAAACTGCCCCTCACCTTCAACACAGAGCGGGGCAGCAAAGACGTTGTGGTTATACGGGACCTGTGCTTTGCCTACGGCAGCAACGTCATCTTCGATAAATTTGACATGGATATTTACTACGGCGAAAAAGTATGTATTCACGGCCCCAACGGTGCCGGTAAGTCTACACTGTTCAAGTTAATTTTGGGCAGCTTGCAGCCAAGTTCAGGTGGTCTCAAAATTGGACCGACTGTAAACATCGGATTCATACCGCAGGAAATTACATTTGCCAACGACAAAGCCAGCATTGTTGACACATTCCGGGATGAAGTTGTTTGCCTGGAAGGCCAGGCCAGACATATTTTGGCCAAGTATTATTTCGTGGGCGATTCTGTTTTTAAGCGGGTTGGCGGCCTGTCCGGCGGCGAAAAGGTGCTGCTTAAGCTGGCAATACTAATACAAAAAAACGTAAACTTCTTTATCCTGGACGAACCCACCAACCACATTGATATTGTCTCCCGCGAAATTTTAGAAGAAGCCTTATTGGCGTTTAAAGGTACGCTTCTGTTTATTTCCCATGACAGGTATTTTATAGAAAAGCTTGCCGAAAGAAAAATTGCAATACATCACCCGCCTACAATAGACGGGTACAGCGTAACTTCATCCTCATCCGCAAGGACATAATCCTTTGGCACGGCTTTCCCGTTTATAACCCCAAAACCAATGTCGTCTGCCGGAAAACCACCGGCGGCTATGGCATCATCAATAGTAGAGCCTTCAGGCAGGTCAATTTCTGACCTGCCTTTTAAATATTTTACGGTTATTTTCACTCAAACTCATCCAATCCGGTTATTTTTTCTTTGTATTTCTCGATTATCTCCATGGCCACATCTTCTTTTAACAGATTTTGCATGGCCGGTGTTTCAAAAAACCTTTTGGGCAGTTTAATTTTTGTCAAGTCTATACCAAGAGCCTTTTTTATGCGCAGTTTTGTTGCATAAGTGCGCTTTGCCACTGCGTCCAGTTCTTCGTTTGTCATTTGTACGCCAATTGCCTCAAAGGCATCAATAATTGTTTGCCTGTCGTAAACCTTACGGGCAAACAGGCAGATAACCAACGAATTTAACATGCATCGCTCTACTTCCTCTTTTAGCAGCCTGTCAACCATGTTGTCTATGTCCAGCGGCTTCATTTCCTGGTCTATAGAGTAGCCCCCATTGTCCAAATGGGATTGACGGGCACCTACAGCCGCGCCCACAAGGGAGCCGTAGCCTGTATGGTATCCGGGCATTTCATTACCGGCTATTTGCATGGCGTAATCTTTGCCGCCATAAATTTCTGCCGCATGTTTTACGCCCTTACCCAAATTTTTGTAAAACTCATTTTTCATATTGGCGATAAAGCGTACTGCGGTCAAATATTCCTTATAGCTGCCAAATTTTAGGGGCAGCAACGTATGTTTTTCGGAAATAATGCCCTTCTCCAGTGCTTCTGTGGCCCAGCCAAGAGCAACACCGGCACTCATGGCGTCAAGGCCCGCAATTTCAACTTCCTCAATCAGCTCTAAAATATGCTCCGGGTTGTTTAGCCCCAAATTTGAGCCAAGGGCAAATATAAGCTCGTAGTCGTAGCCTACATTTATAGTCTCGTATTCGTGACCGGTTACATCAAACTCCCGCCTAAACTGCCCTATGTGTATACACCCAACAGGGCAGCCCGCGCAAGCAAGCTTACGCACCTGCCGCTCTTCGGAAAAGACTTCACCGCTAATTTTATCCGCATATTCAAATGTACTTTGCTGCATGTTGCGCGTAGGCAATCCGCCCGCCGCGTTTAATGGCAGTACATTTACCGGTGTGCCAATGTCATGATACTTTTTCATAACATCCGACTTATCGCAAACTTCGTAAATTTTACGGTACATTTTAAAGTATTGCGGGAAATTTTCGATATTCATTTCCCTGTCGCCTGCGATATTTATTGCTTTTAATTTTTTCGCGCCAAACAACGCCCCAAGACCCAAACGGCCAAAATGGCGGTACCTGTCAACGGTAACATTCGCGTAGGAAATTTGATTTTCCCCGGCGGGGCCGATACGAATAATAGAACGCTTGCCGCCGTGCTGCTCTTCAAAGCGGATAATTCGGCCTATATTATCTTTTTCTGTACCCCACATTGGCCGGGCATCCCGCAAAATAACATCGTTGTTGGAAATGGAAATGTAACAGGGTTTTTCCGCCTTGTTATTTATCACAATAGCGTCAAACCCGGCAGAAAACATACTAAGTGCCAAGCGGCCCCCGGCATATGACTCCCCAAGTTCCCCTGTAAGGGGCGAGATAAACATGGCCACAGTTTTTGTAATGACGGGATAAATTGTGGAAAGAGGCCCAATGGCAAGCACAATTGGCTGGGACGGGTCTAATGGCGAAAGGTCCGTATGCATATTTTCTTCTAACAATTTTGACGCGATACCAACGCCGCCCATGTAGCGGTTAAGATCTTCCCGTTCAACTATACGGATTTTTTTGGTACTCATATCAATATACAGCACGCGAATGGTTCTTTGATAAATCATTCCGCAGTCTCCTCCGTTTCCATTGAGGTCTCGTCCGGCACTACGTCCAAGTACATACAATTATGCGGGCAATATATGGCGCATACCCCGCAGTGGTGGCAAATAAGCGGCAGCTTAGTACTCTCACAAAAATCTATCGCGCCCACAGAGCATATACGGACGCAACGCTTGCAGCCTATACACGCATCTTTTTTTAGTACTACGCCCCCGCCTTTTCTGGGTATCAATGCATCGGACGGACAAACTTCCACACAGGCGGCATCAAGGCAAGCGTGACAAACCGTATCAACAAACTTGCCGGAAACACCACCGTAAGTGCGTATTTTAATACGGCTTTGCTGCAGCGAATGGCTTTTGGAATTAACCGCAGCGCACACTAACATACAGGTAAAACAGCCGATACATTTAAACATACTTTCGGTTCGCAAAATTTTAGCCATTAAAACAACTCCTATGGTATAATCACAATATCACGATAACATAACCGGGCAACGTGCGCAAGGAGGAAAAGACTCTTTTGCGTGCCTATCTATTTTCCGAGGTGCCATATGAAAAAAAACAAACGCTTAATTGCCGCCTGCATAATACTGGCTGTAATCATCATCGCAACCGTCGCCATCAATTTGTTAGGCGGCGGTGTAATTAATGAATTAAATCAAACCGTTGCAGAGCCGCAGCCATTTTCGCCGGAAACAATTGCCGCTTTAGCCGACGAAGGCGAACTGACATTGGCATTTTCCGAAACTGAGGCTTTTCACAGAACAGGCATAGCCATTGACATTATTGCTTCAAACCCAAATGCCAGGATCTACTACACAAGAGACGGTTCGTTCCCAACTACACAGTCAAGTTTGTTTACCACCCCACTGCGGTTCCTGCCCGCAGGCCCCGCAAGTGCCGTAGTACTTCGCGCAATTGCTGTCTATGGCGACCAAGTGTCCGCACCGCTTACCCAAACATTTTTTATGGGGCTTAATATTGAAACACGCTTCGATACCCTTGTCTTTTCTATTTCCACCAACCCGGATTACTTGTTTTGCCATTACAACGGCATTTTTGTGCCGGGTATAATCCGTGAGGAATTTATCCGGGACAACCCGGGGCATTACGTTATCCCGCCGGACCCGGCAAATTTTAACTTGCGTGGCCATGAAGCGGAACGCCCCGGGTATATGGAAGTATTTTCTTCGTGCGGGGAGAGAATATTCTCCCAAAGTACGGGAATACGTACCCATGGCGGCTGGTCGCGGGCGGCAGAACAAAAGTCTATACGGCTTATCGCCCGGGATGAATATTCCCCGGGCTTTGGGCAATTTCATTTCGACTTTTTCCCCTGGGATTTTGCCCACGACGGCTCCCCAATTGACCGCTACGATACACTAATTTTGCGCAACGGCGGCAACGGGCGCAACCACGATATGATGCGCCACGAAGTTGGTTCTATTTTGGCCAGGAATGCAGGGTTTACGGCAGTAAGCCCCGTACGGCCTGCGGCAGTGTTCCTAAACGGGCTGTACTACGGCTTTGCGTGGCTGCAGGTACGTTTTAACGAGCAGTATATGGAACGCCTGTTTAACACCCCCACCCGTAATTTTGACATTGTGGGCATGGGCGAACGCTGGATTGACACAGACGACCAACGCATTAGGCAGGACCTTTATCACAAAAATTCTTTCGCAAACAAAAATTTGCTTGATGACGATATTTTTACGGAGTTTGAAGCTTTAGTAGACATAGACAACATGCTGTTTTATTACGCCTTTCAAATTTTCATGGGCAACGAAGACTGGCCACACAATAATCTAAGGCGTTGGCGGTACACAGGCCCGGAACTTGGCCTAACCCCGGAAACGGACGGCCGCTGGCGGTATATTTTCTTTGACCTGGACTGGACACTTGGGCTGTACGGTGACGATTATACAAAACCTACATTTTACAGGGTAGTAAGCAGTAACGAACCCCGAAGCCCGCTTTTGGCAAACGTCCTTACCCGCCCGGATATGCAGCAGCGTTTTAGAGAAATTATGCACCACATTGCGGAAGAAGTAGTGACAGAACACACTGTAACCCAGGCAATAAACTATTTGCATTCCATATTTATCAATGAGTTTACCCACGCGTTTAGGGCAGGAAAGTACGCCCATTGGTTTAACATCGGCTTTATGGAATACAACCACCGGAACATGATTAACTTTGCCAGATTCCGTTACCGGCAAATTTTTGCGGACATGGACGCGTTTTTTAGACATTGACACACCTCTACACAGCTATGTACAATGGAGTTACTAAAATTTGCAGGAGGCACGATTATCATGAGCACAGGAAAAGTAACAGGCTTGGCCCACATTGGGATATTTGTTAAAGACATCGAAAAATCTATGGATTATTACAAACGCCTTGGGTTTA
>WQTQ01000155.1 GCA_009786175.1 Bacillota bacterium
TGAGCGGCGGTACAAACAGCATGGCAGCCCACGCCGCAGCCATAGCCCTGCAAAACCAAATGGGGCTTGTGTGTGACCCTGTTGCCGGTCTTGTGGAAGTACCGTGTATATTGCGCAACGGCGGCAGTATTGCCATAGCCATAAATTCCGCGGACTTGGCACTGGCCGGGGTGGAAAGCGTAATACCCATAGACGAAGTCATTCTTGCCATGAACGAGGTGGGCAATGCCATGCCGGAAAGTTTGCGGGAAACTTCCCTTGGAGGACTCGCGGCTACGCCTACAGGTAAGGCAATTTACGAGCGTATATTTGGGTGAGTGATGCTTATTTCTTCGGCGGCTTAATATTATTCTCCAATTTCCAAATTTTCAAAATCTCTTTAGCTTCCTCAAGGATAGGGTCGCAGAAGTAGAAATAATTCGCGCCGCAGAAAACATGGTTTTTATCCATTGCCGCTAATGTTGCCTTGTTGCGGCAGCCTTCCCAGCAGTTTTTGCAGCGTGCCACGTCAAAGACACGGGGGAAATTGTGCATAAATTCTTCCGCTATTTTGGGATGGGTTTGGAAAATATTCTTTATCGGGAACTTTATTGCCAGCTTGTAGTTAAGTGTACCGGGTGCCATATGGAATTTCTCCTGGTAGGTTTTATCGCTGCCGGAATGGACAAGCAGCATTTTGCCGCCCTTTTTGTACATCATCCCGGTTGTGCTGGTTTGGCCACCCCCAAAGGTAAACCCAAGCTTTGTAAGTTCATCGTGCAGCCAGTAGCGGCCCTTTCCAACTTCATCCGGCAGCCAGTCTACGCGTACCAAAAAGTCTCTGTCCATGGCTTGTGCGGCAGGGTCTTCTACATAGCGGTAAGAAAATGTTGAGTTGTTATGCCACCATGCGTTGTAACAATGCCAGTTGCCTGGGCAAATGTCGCCGCACTTGGTACATCCGGTGGGCAGCATTGTAAAGTACTCGCTAAGGACGGTTATTAAGTTTGGGGTATCCGGGTACCGTACTTTAAAGGTTGGGGTTTTGCCTTCAAAATTTTCAAATACAAAGCCCATGCTCGAAAACCCTTTAACAATTTGGTTTATGCTTCCCTTCGATCTTTCCTTGATGCGGTCCTGCATCTCGTAATGTTCCCTGTCAACTATCAGAACATCATCCTCTGCATGGCTTGCCCCAATACACATGCAGTCCAGGACATTTATTACATTGCAGTCGTTCCACCATTCCGCAGGGCTGCGTTCTATGTCTTGGTAAACGGAGATTATGGCCCCCTGCAACGCGGCAAACGCTTCTACATATTCTTGGTTTGTCAGCCCGCTGCGCTCCAGGCGTGCAGGGTCTATTTTTGTTTCGGGGGGAATAGGAACAATCAGCTGCTTCCTGTCGGTGGCGGCTTGCCGCGCTAAATCGGCCCAGTAGCGGTTGTTAAACTCGTTTAAGGCATCTGAAAACAAGGGTGAATTTTTTGCGCAGAAGGCTGTAAATTCGCGCATAAACCTTTCAGACGCTTTAATAGCTTCCACGCCATAGTACTGCTTGTACATAAATGCTTTTATGGCTTCCGGTGAAGGCGAGTCGCCGCCAAGTTCTGACAACAACCAGTCTAACAAGCCTGTGAATTGGTCAATGACGGGTTGTTTTTTCTTTTTGTCTACCAGATGAGTTGCGAATGCCTTTTTAAGATCTCTCTCGCACGATTCATCCCATGCAAGTTTGTAGCGGTCCTGGTCGTTAGACTTATCGGCTTCCCATTTTTTATCCCGCTGTCTTCTTTCTTGTATATCTTGGAATTTCCAATACGCTTCGTCTGTGTGGCCGGTCATTTCCTGTTCCATTGCCCTTATTTGCTCTTGGGTGCGGTCAAGAATTTCTGCAAGGAATATACAGGCGGCTTTTTCCTGTTCGGCAGCTTTACGAATTAAGGTGGCCATTTGTTTGCGGGTTTCCGGGTTATTAAGGCCGTGTTTTTCCCGTAGCGTGGCTATTTGCGGGGCGTAGTCTGCTGTGGTTTTTAGGAGGCGGGCACATTCGTTAAATTTCTCCGCGTTGTCGGAGTATTTTTGCGCCATCAGCTCCATGAAGGCGGCGGCGTAAAAACGTTCTGCCAGCATTCCTTCCGCGTCAATTTGCTCATCATTAACATTACCGGTGAAATGTTCGTCTTCCAGTGCCAACGCCCATGCTTCGTACGCTGTCTGCCCGCCGTAGAAAATGTCGTTGCCGCTGTAAGTTGCCACTTCCCCGGTAGTCATAAGCATTAGGGCGTTTTCAAGCACGTCATTGTCGGATGTGGGGTTGGCTGTTTCTTCGCCCACAGACATCATCCCTTGGGTAAAGTCGTAATGCCACCAGTCGTTTTTAACAAAATAGCCGGACTCATCAAAGCTGCAGCCGCCCCAAAAGTCTTGGAACAAACTCCACCCAAGCACCGTGTCGCCGTTATTGCGGTAGCCTGTAATAATGCTTGCTTCCGGCGGCCCAACAACCCCAAGGGCAATTACCGGACGGCCACAGTCAATTTCTGTTTTTATAAGCGTGAAAGCATCTTTTTTTGTGATTCCCTTGGTAAAACTTTCGGATATTGCATAATTGCGGCCGGCACCTTTAAAGCCCAGCTCGAAGGCCTTTAAATGATGCTCGTAGGTAAAGCGGATATCGTTGATGGCAATGTTCCACCCATTACTGTCCCACCGTTGACGGAACGCCGTGCCGCAGTAGGCCATTAACTGGGTATAACCGATATTCTGCCCCATGTAGTTTAGTACCGACTGCAGGCACATTGGAAAAGGCCTGTTTTGCTGCTGCCCGTCTACTTCCCTGCCAAAATACACTTTTGGCACACCGTATAAAACACAACTGTCTTCGGTTTTTATCATTTCACTCATTTCATTTACCTCCTTCACATGCCGGAGTGTAAATATTGGATTATCTATGGTAAGAATTGTAGGCGCGTAAACACCGGGGCAAATTACCCTGCGCCCGCACACATGCTCCGATTTTCTGAACGCGGATGGGGTCATGCCTGTATACCGCCGGAACGCCCTTGCGAATGTTTCTGGGTTTGAAAACCCGTAATCTAATGCAATTTCTGTTATGCTCTTGTTGGTGTGACGTATTTCGAAGGCGGCATTGGCAATTTTACGAGCCAAAATATAACGCGCCAGTGGAATGTCCGTAGTTTTTTGAAAAATGTCGCGGATATGGATATGTGAGTAACTAATGGCTTTTTCCAACTGGTTGTAATCGGTTTTTGTTTTTATGCCGCTTTCAATTTGCGATGCCAATAGGCATATGTTTGCCGTGTAATCCAATTTTGTACACTCCTTTTGGGTGCGTATATGGTACTTCTTCCGGAAGTGAGATTATTATAGCGGAACGCGGATATTAAAACTTGATGTTTTTATGGATAAATATAGGGTGTGGAATATGTAATGTAAGGGCGCAGTCTTCTACGCCCCCAAGGTATTATTTAGACTATTTGGATTATTGGCTTTGCAGCTTCTCCAACCCTACAACAAGCCTTCTCAATGTCTCTTTTTTGCCCAGCAATTCGCAAATTTCCGTTGCGCCGCAGGGGGTTGTGGCCTTGCCGGACAATGCGGTGCGTATTGGCCACAGCACCTGTCCTTTAGAAAGCCCATTATCTTCTGCGGCTTTTGCGGCTGCTTGCGCCAGGGTTTCATGGACCCACTCTGTCAGCGGTTCAAACGCGGCAATGGCTGCTTTAAGGCCTTCTTTTGCTATTTCCGGGTTGGTCTTCATTTTTTTGTGAGTATAAAGCTGGATGTCGTAATCCCGCAATTCGTCAATAAAATCTACAAGTTCGCCGCAGTCTTTTGCAAAGTTAACCCGGGATTGGGTCATTTTTGCAAGGGCGGCGTAATCTGTGCCCGGTTTTTTAACGGATTGTTGCAGGTATGGCAAGGCCATTTCGTAAAAGGTTTCCGGCGGCAGGGCCTTTATGTGTTCGCCGTTTACCCAGGTCATTTTTACCGCGTCAAAAGTTGACGGGGATTTGCTGATATTTTTCGACTCAAAAACTTTTATTAACTCCGCCAGCGAGAAAATTTCTTTGTTGTCGGGCGGACTCCAGCCCAGCAGGGCGGCGTAGTTAACAATTGCTTCCGGCAAAAAGCCTTGGCTTAGCAGTTCCGGTACAGAAATGGCCCCGTTGCGCTTACCAAGTTTTTGCCCGTTTTCGTTTACTAAAAGGGGCAAATGTACAAATTTTGGCACGTCCCAGCCAAGGGCTTTGTACAGCAATACGTACTTGGGCGTAGATGTTAAATATTCACTGCCCCGGGCAACGTGGGTAATTGCCATGTCGTGGTCGTCTACTACGTTGGCAAAATTGTAGGTTGGCATCCCGTCAGACTTGATAAGAATTTGGTCTTCCAGCTCTTTATTGTCGAATGTAATGTGGCCGTAAACTTCATCGTAAAAGGATGTTTTGCCTTCGGGAATTAATTGGCGGATTACGTATGGCGCGCCGCTGTTTATGCGGGCCGCAGCTTCTTCCGTAGGCAGGCTTGCGCAAAAGCGGTCATACTTTTTTATGCCCCGCTCGTCTGCCAGGGTGTCCAGCCTGTCTTTGTGGCAGAAGCAATAATACGCGCTGCCGTTTTCTACCAGGCGTTTTGCCTGGGGCAGGTAATTCGCCTTGCGCTCGCTTTGGATATACGGGCCGTATTCGCCGCCAATGCCCGGGCCTTCGTCAAATGTAAGGCCGGTAAGGCGCAATGTTTCAAAAATAGCGTCTGCCGCGCCTTCTACATATCTGTCTTGGTCTGTGTCTTCTATACGTAAAATAAAAACGCCGTTGTCGTGCCTGGCAATTAAATACTCGTAAAGTGCACTGCGTAAATTGCCGATGTGCATAAAGCCTGTGGGGCTTGGGGCGTATCTTGTACGGACTTTTTGTGTACTCATGGGTATCTCCTTTGTCTGGTTTATATGGGTATTCTATCAGAAAATTAAAATATTGTCAGGGTTTTAATTTCGACGATATAATTGACATGACAGCCAGCCTACCCCCTGATATCACGTTTGCAATATGATATCAGGGGGTAGGTTTGTTAATCGCAATTTTTGTTGTTTTATTTTTGACATTCTTCCTGTTCTATGCTACAATCTGGAGGTTGTAGTAATACACACACAGTCTGGAAATACCTTCAAAGGGGTGCTTGGTAAAAATATACCGGGTTCTAAGGCTGTGGAGGATTAAACCCATATTACGGAGGTGCCACAATGGCAGTAATTTCAATGAAGCAATTGCTTGAAGCAGGGGTACACTTTGGTCACCAAACCAGACGTTGGAACCCTAAAATGGCAGAGTACATCTTTGCCGAACGTAACGGTATTTACATTATCGACTTGCAAAAAACCGTACGTAAAGTAGACGAGGCCTACCGCGCAGTAGGCGAAGCCATCGCTAACGGCGGTGAAATTTTGTTTGTAGGTACAAAAAAGCAAGCCCAGGAATCTGTTAAAGACGAAGCAATCCGCTGCGGTATGTACTACGTAAACGAGCGTTGGCTGGGTGGTATGCTTACAAACTTTAAAACCATGCAGGCAAGGGTAGCACGCCTAAAAGATTTGGAAAAAATGCAAGAGGACGGCCGCATGGACGCTCTTCCTAAAAAAGAAGTTGCTAAGCTTATGCACGAGCTTGAAAAGCTTCAGCGTAACCTTGGCGGCGTAAAAGCTATGAGACGTATTCCGGACATCATGTTTGTAGTGGATCCTCGTAAAGAGCATCTTGCTGTGCAAGAAGCACGTAACCTTGGTATACCAATTGTGGCTATTGTAGACACAAACTGCGACCCGGACGAAATTGATCATGTAATCCCCGGTAACGATGACGCTATTCGCGCAATTAAATTGATAGCCGGCAGGTTGGCAGACGCTGTTCTTGAAGCGCGTCAAGGCTTGGAAACCGCAGCCGTGGCAGCAGAAGAAGCCGCTCCGGTTGAAGAAGCGGAAGTATCTGAAGAAGCAACAGCTGAATAATCCGCCAAACAAAAATAAAGTGCGGCGAAGAATAGCGGGGTTTATTCCCTGCCCAATGAACGGCATTAATTTAAAGGAGCGATAATAATGGCAGTTACCGCAGCAATGGTAAAAGAATTAAGAGAAATTAGCGGCGCGGGCATGTCCGCCTGTAAAGACGCACTGGTTGAAGCAAATGGCGACATTAAACGCGCAGGTGAAATACTGCGTGAAAAAGGTCTTGCTACCGCTGCAAAAAAAGCGGGCCGTATAGCGGCAGAAGGGCTTGTATTTACGGCTGTATCAAGCGACCGTAAAAACGGCGCGATTGTAGAAGTTAACAGCGAAACAGACTTTGTAGCCAAAAATGACGACTTTGTTTCCTTTGTACGGAATATGGCAAATCAAGCCCTAAATTCCGCAGCAGTAACATCAGAAGAACTACTTGCGGAAAAATGGCTTGCAGACCCGAGCCAAACAACACAGGAAGTTCTTATACACAAAATTGCAACAATTGGCGAAAATCTTACACTACGCCGTTTCGAGCGTTATGAAGCATCTGAAAATAGCAGCATAATTGATTATATCCACGGCGGCGGCCGCGTTGGCGTTATGTTGGAAATTAGTGCGCCGGAAATTAACGATGCAGTTTTTGAAGTTGGGCGCAACATTTGTATGCAAATTGCGGCCATGTCTCCTCAATTTGTATCCAGCGCAGATATGTCTCAGAAATATATCGAAAACGAAAAAGCAATTTTGCTAAAAACCGCATTAAACGAAAACGAGCAGGAAGCTAAGCCAAAACCACCGGGCGTTATCGAAAAAATGGTCGAAGGCCGCTTGAAAAAACAATTAAAAGAAATTTGTCTTGTAGAGTCTGAATATGTAAGAGACGACAGCATGTCTGTGGGGCAATATCTGGCAACTGTCGGCGCAACTGTATTACGCTTTATTCGTTATGAAAAAGGCGAAGGCATAGCGAAAAAAGAAGAAAATTTTGCAGACGAAGTTGCAAAGGCAATGCAAGGTTAACAGCATGAAAATGTTTCATAGGCGGAGCTTGTCTCCGCCTATGTTATTTGGGGTATTTCACAATGCAAAAGAAAATTATAAAAGCCATAATAATAGCGGCGTTAGTTACTGTGTCAACTTTAACACTGGTCGGCTGCGGGCTTATAAGGGGCGAAATGTCACAGGAACTTGTGGGGACGTGGCTTTGGAATAGCAACCCGAACTGGATGTATGTTTTTTTCGAAGGCGGTACCGGTGAGCGTGGGTTTTATGGCGAAAAGGTGCCATTTACTTGGAGTACAAGCGGCATTGAAGTAAGAATCCGATGCGAGGGCTGCGAGCCCATGTTTGGAGTAAGAACAAGAGTATGGGGTTTTTCCGTTGTAGGCCCATCTCTTCGCTTTGTTTGCCCGCAAGATTACAGCATAATATATGAATATACATATTATTACGAAATAGGGGAAATAGAACCTGCGCTTTTGGGCACATGGCTCTTTGATAACTACACCAACTGGTCGATTACATTTAGCGAAGACGGAATTGGCAGACGCGGCACTGCAGGGGATACGCAATTATTTGTGTGGGGCATAATTGGCGATACTTTAAATATACGTCGGCAAGGGTATGTTCCCTATTACTATGCCCGCAATGAGATGTGGCGTTTTAGTGCAGATTCTGATACCCTTCGTTTGGAATGGTTATTGGAAGAAGGCAGGACAGATTACTACACCCGTGCCGGTGCCCTTGGGGATGTAAACCCGGCACTGGTAGGCACATGGGCCCTGGAAGAAGATACCCGGTGGAGATATGTCTTTAATAATGACGGTACAGGTACCCTGGGTTGGACAGGCGAGCTTACGCATTTCAACTGGGGTGTGGTTGATGATGTTATTAGAATTGGGCTTGTGGGCGCGATACATGCGGATACGATCCGGCATCAACGATGGTTTTTTTCTATAGAAGAAGATACTCTTACTATGCGGTGGATGTGGGACGACAGCGAGTATGTTTATATCCGCCATGCCGAAGTTAATTACGCGGAAATTGACGATGACGAAACTTACGGCACCGATTACACAGAAACTGATGAAAACGATTAGGCACAATGAGGTTTTTACAATGCCAAGAAGAAAAATAAAAAAATTAATTGCAGGTTCGGATTCGGCGGTAAAATTGGTGGCACCAAAAGTAGTAACCGCAGGTGTTAATGTTATGCGCATGGGGCCGCGGATTATTTTGCGCTCTACAGTTGAACTTTTGCGGATGAACTTGTTTACCCGCATTTTGTCCTGCATCACAATACTTATTTTTGACATTTACGACATTAGCCGTAAGCGCATTTCCAAAACACAGTTTACGGTGAATGTGATACTTTCGATTATTCTAGTTGTTACCGGCACCGTCGGCTGGAATTTTGGCGGCAGATGGCTTATTTTTGAAGTAATGGGCGGCATAGCGGATGTTATAGGCGGTATGATTGGCGCAGGTATAACTGTGCTTTTGTCCAGCGTTGCCTTTGGTAAGGCTTGTAACAAGCTAATCGAAAGCGATGCCCAAAAAATGTGGAAGATAATTAACCCGCATATTGACAAACTACCGGAAGAAGAGCGGTTTTCCATCCGCGACAGTATAACCGGGTCTTGTTTGAAAAAAATGTTCGCCTGCAAAGATAGGGAAGCCTTTGCAGATGATTTGGTAAATACGCTTCACGAATTATATTTGGAGGAAGCCGCAAGTGAAAATTGACAGGTTGTTGGCCATTCTGACGGTTTTGCTGCAAAAGAACCGTGTTACAGCCCCATTTTTGGCAGAAAAATTTGAAGTTAACCGCCGCACCATTGGCCGTGACATTGACGCCCTTTGCCGGGCGGGTATCCCCATTGTCACTTACCAGGGGGTTGGCGGCGGCATTTCCATAGCCGAAGGTTTCCGCCTGGACAAAAGCGTACTTACCACGGACGAACTTTCCGGCATTATTGCCGCAATAAAGGGCCTTGGCAGCGTGTCCGAGCAGTCGCAAATAGAGCGCACCCTGGACAAGCTTGGCGCGGGTACAGACGCGGTTGTATCCCTTCACGAGCCGGTAATAATCGACCTTGCGTCTTACTACAAGGCTAACTTGACCGGTAAAATTGAGCTGATAAAAACCGCAATCCGCGAATCGCGGCTGGTGGAGTTTGATTATTATTACGAAAAAGGCACAACTCACCGTACCATAGAGCCGTATTTTGTCATATTTCAATGGAGTTCATGGTATGTATTTGGATTTTGCCCCCAGCGGCAGGATTGGCGGCTGTTTAAGCTGATGCGCTTATGGGCCCTGGCCTTGTGCGAAAAAACATACACCCCAAGGGAAATCCCCGCAGAAAAGCGGGATTTTTACGCCCGGTTTACAGATGACATAATGCTGGTTGCCATATTCGACCCGTCTGTGCGGTACAGGCTTATCGAGGCGTACGGGCTGGACTGTTATACAGAAACCCCGGAGGGGCTGCGGTTAGAGACTGGGTTTACAAATAGGGATTATGTGATTGGCTGGCTGCTTGGCTTTGGCAGCAAAGTGAAGGTGCTGGAACCGGTGGATATTGCGGAGGAAGTAAAGAGGATTGCCGGGGAGGTATACTCTCAGTATTCGGTTTAAATATAAATTTGGAGGACACTAAACATGGTTAAATACGACGGAAAAACAGCTGACACCTTATCGCTGTTTTCATACCTAAACTCGCAGTACATGATAAAATCCCTGCTGTTTAGGAAACAAGTGAAAGTAGAACAACTTGACAACAGCGCGATTCTAACATGGGGGCCAAGCCTTATGATTGGCGGCGAGTTTTCTGATGCAATATGCGAGTTGTTGAAAACAAAATTGCAAAACGCAAAACATCCTTGCTACATTTATGCTCCGGCGGGTGAATGGGATGCGTATATTCAGGAAACATTCCGTGGCAATTTGACGGAAATGCAAATAAATTTGTATGAATATAATGGGCAGTGTTTAGAAACACATCCGGCGGGGACGCAAAATATTATTCCCATTACAAATGAGTGGTTTCAGCAGAATGCAGATAATTCTCAATTGATAAAGAATGAGATTTACTCATACTTATCGGTTGAAGATTTTTTGCAAAATGGATACGGGCTGGCACTTGTTATTGATGGCAATATATGCGGATACTGCTTAAGCGAATACAGCATTGATAACGAATGCGCCATTACAATTTGGATAGACGAAAAATATCGCGGTATTGGTTACGCAAAAGTGATGACAAAACTATTTTTGCAGTACAGCAGCGGTAAAGATTGGAAGGTATATTGGGGTTGCGATTTTGACAATGTGCCTTCGAATAAAACCGTAAAATCTGCGGGGTTTGTGCTTCATTCAACGCAGAAGTACTACAAATGGCAAAACCAGGAGGAACCCACATGAAACCAATCGACCTGCGTTCAGACACGGTAACGCACCCCACGGAAGAAATGCGCCATGCCATGGCAACGGCCATAGTTGGCGATGACGTTTACGAAGATGACCCCACCGTAATTGAACTTGAAAAATTATCCGCTGAAATGACAGGCTACGAGGCCGCGCTTTTCACTCCGTCAGGCACAATGGCCAACCAGCTTGCCATAATGGCCCACACAAAGCGTGGGGACGAAATTATTCTAGGGCAAAACTCTCACATTGTTGCCCATGAGGTTGGCGGCGCGGCAATATTGTCAAATGTCAGCTACCGTATTGTAAACAACCCCTGCGACACAATAAGCGGGCAGGATATTCATGCGATGGTGCGGGGCGATGACATCCACTACCCGGATACGGGGCTGGTGTGCTTGGAAAACGCCCTGTCCAACGGCATGGTTGTATCTGTGGAAAAAATGAGAGAAGTATATGTTGCCGCAAAGGAGTACAATTTGCCCATTCACCTTGACGGGGCAAGGCTGTTTAACGCCGCTGTCCATCTTGGGGTTGATGTGAAGGAGATTACGCAGCACTGCGATTCTACAATGTTTTGCTTGTCGAAGGGGCTTTGCGCGCCTGTGGGCTCTATGTTGTGCGGGAGCAGGGCGTTTATTAACAAAGCGCGGAAATACAGGAA
>WQTQ01000156.1 GCA_009786175.1 Bacillota bacterium
TGCGGCTCTACAAAAAGGGGCGCGGAAACCCTTTTTAAGCCCAACGCCCCAGATAATTTATCTTCAAAAATTCGTTTCATTTTGCCGATGGCAGTCTGCGTTTCGTACAAGGATAAGCGGGATTTGTAACCGCCGGGGATAATTAATTTGCTCACAAAACCCTCCTTAAAACATCATCTGCCCGGTGGTTCTTGGGTACGGCAGTACGTCGCGGATGTTTTGCATACCGGTAATGTACATAAGGAACCGTTCGAAACCAAGCCCCCATCCGGCATGTTTTACACCGCCAAAACGGCGTAAATCCAAATACCAGTCATAATCTTCGGGGTTTAAGCCAAATTTTACAATGCTTTCTTCCAGCACATCAAGGCGTTCTTCACGCTGGCTGCCGCCAATTAATTCCCCTACTCCCGGCACAAGTAAATCTGCGCAGGCCACAGTTTTTCCATCATCATTTAAGCGCATATAAAATGCCTTAATACTCTGTGGATAATCGGTGATGTAAACAGGGCGTTTATACACTTCTTCGCATAAGTAACGCTCGTGTTCTTTTTGTAAGTCAATGCCCCATTTTACCGGGAACTCAAATTTTTTGTCGCAGTTTTGCAAAATTTCAACGGCTTCTGTATAAGAGCAGCGGGCAAATTTTGCATAAACTAAGGCATTAAGTCTGTCAAGTAAACCTTTTTCAATCCACTGGTCAAAAAAAGCCATTTCTTCCGGGGCATGCTCCAATACATAGTTGATCGTAAATTTAAGCATGGCTTCCGCTGTTTCTAAATAATTATCTAAATCTGCAAAAGCCATTTCCGGCTCCAGCATCCAAAATTCTGCAGCGTGAATTGTTGTGTTAGAATTTTCTGACCTAAATGTTGGCCCAAAAGTATACACGTCCCTAAACGCAAGGCAAAACGGCTCTACAGCCAATTGGCCGCTAACGGTTAAATTTGTTTCTTTGCCAAAAAAATCTTCAGAATAATCAACTAAGCCATCCTTTGTTTTTGGCACATTATCCAGCGGAAGTGTTGTTACACGGAACATTTCCCCTGCCCCTTCGCAGTCACTGCCTGTAAAAATGGGCGTGTGTACATACACAAAGTTGTTTTGCTGGAAGAATTCGTGGAACGCGTGGCTGGCAATAGACCGCACACGGAACACAGCCGAATATGTGTTTGTACGCGGGCGCAAATGGGCAATTGTGCGCAAAAATTCATTTGTGTGACGCTTTTTTTGCAACGGGTAAGTTGAAGGGCAAGACCCTTCTAAGATTATCGCGTTTGCTTTAATTTCAAAGGGCTGCTTCGCGCCGGGGCTCTCTACTACCTGCCCCTTTACCGTAATGCATGACCCAACGCCAAGCTTAACGGCTTCTTCAAAAGGCAACCCGTTTGCGTCAAGCTCCCCTTCCAGCACAACTTGTACAGACCGGAAAAAACTACCATCATTTAGTTCTATAAACCCAAGATTTTTATTATTGCGTGAGGTCCTAACCCAACCACCAATAGTCACTTCTTTGTTCAAAAATTCTGCTGTGCTGCGATACAATTCTTTTAGTTTTGTGTACATAACCGACCTCTTTCGCATTTATTTTATTAGGATTAGACGCAACGTAAAATTTTACATATTTATCACATATTTATTAACAATTAAACTTGCGTTTTTCTCCATGTCAAAGTATATTAGACACAATCTTATAAAAAGTCAATTAGCTAAAGTTTTTTTATGCAAATTTTTAAGGAGCGTTTTATGTCAGATAATAGATTTAATGATTACCCAACCAAGCGTATCCCGGGTTTTAAAAAGGACAATAACGACGAAACTAAGCAATTTGTAAGTTCATATTACGACGACGACGATGATTATGATGACAATTACGATTATTACGATGAGGTCAACACAGAACCTGCTTACGATACAAGGCCTGTAGCGCGCAAAGAAAAAATTCAGTCTCAAGCACGTGCCGCTCGCAGGCCGGAGAATGCCCGTAGGTCAGGGTTGACTCAACCACAAAAACGTTCGCGCTATGGGCAATCTCATGCTTCAGATACCAGGCCTCGTAGAAATACAAACGTACGCAGTAAAAGTAAATCTGCGTTTATAGGAATTTATATTGGATTGCTGGTTATAGCGGTTGCGCTGTGTATAACCGTTTTTGTTTTGGTATTCCAATGGCTGGTCCGCGAAGGCCCTGCCCCCAACGAGATACTCCCGGAGCGTGAAACATCTATTATAAACGGCACAGAAGTAGAAAATCCACCTCCGGTACTTTCTGGCCGCCCTTTAATGCAAAATATTTCATCACTGATTACAGGAGTGGTTTCGGATCCCCGTGGGGTTATTGTGCTTAACTTGGATTCAATGTTAACAGAAGAAATTCCTATCCCGGAAGAAGCCGTAATAACAGACAGCCGGGCCAATGAAATGACATTTTCACAATTACGGGTGGGCCAGCTTATGGAAATAAGCTTTGATGCCCGTGACCCGGAAACAACTACCGTAGTCCGCGAAAACCCCCGCGCCTGGACACGGGCCGAGCGCACTAACGTTCATATAAATACTGATAATCGGACAATTTCCGTAGGACACGAAGCCTTTGAATTTAACAACCAAACATTGGTACTGCACCGCGGCGAGCCTATTTTAATTAATCAGATTCGTGCCGCAGATTCCGTTACAATTGTTGGCCTTGGAACTGTTGCATGGCTGATACAGCTTGATGTCGCTTCCGGCTCATTAGAGATTTCGAATGCAGACGACATTATTAACGGCAGAATAACTATCGGAAATTTGCATCCTCTTTTCTTGCATGAAATTACCGAGCCAATTGATGTGGCAGAAGGCCCGCACCGTATTGTAGTTGAAGGTGACAATATAGAAACACTTATAGACAATATTGTGATTACACCGGGGGAAATTTTTAACCTGGATTTAAGCGAGGTTGAGTTAACTATGGCCACGCTCAGTATTGCTACAACCCCTGTGGATGCTTATATTTTTATTAATGGTGAACGAGTGACAAGTCCTTACCAAGTACCGTTTGGAGAGCATACAATTCGTGTAGAGCGGGATGGCTATGTAACTCAGGAACAAACTGTAACTGTGACCGAACTTACAGAAAGCATCAGCTTTACGTTAGAGGCTGTTATTCTTAATGCAAGAGTTACGATATTTGTAACGCCTGTTAATGCAGAAATATTTGTTAATAATATATTTTATGCCAACGCCAGCCCAAATGTAATCCTAGAACTGCCCCCGGGCTCATACAATTTTATTGTGCGTATGCATGGGTATATAGATCATTCCTTCCATCTTCTTCTTACTTCCGGGGAAGAAATTACGCGATCGGTAATACTTTCTCCGGCACTTACACTCGGCCCGGATACTTCCGGTGACGACAATGACAGCGGTTCATCCAATTTCCACATACCTCCGCCTCCTCCGCCGCTTCCGCCGGCCGATGACCCTACCACCCCATGAGCCATTTTGATATTGCCGGGGAATTGAAAAAGCTGCCACAACGCCCGGGTGTTTATATTATGCGTGACGTTAACGATGTAATTATTTATGTTGGCAAAGCAAATAATTTGTATAATAGGGTGCGCAGTTATTTTCAAAAATCAAATAACAATGTTAAAACACAACAACTGGCGCGGTGTATCAGCCATTTCGAATACCTTGTTACTGATAACGAAAACGAAGCATTTATACTGGAAAATAATCTGATAAAACTCCATCGGCCTAAGTACAACATCCGTTTAAAAGATGAAAAAGGCTATCCGTATATTAAAATTACGCGGGAACGCCTGCCGCGGGTATTGTACTCCCACCAACGGGGCAAGGATAAAGCAAAGTATTACGGACCGTTTGTATCAAAGACGCGTGTGCGGGAATTGCTGGATTTAATTCATAAATTGTGGCCATTACGCCGTTGTGCAAAGCAATTTCCCAGGGATTTTGACAAAGACCGCCCCTGTTTGAACCATCATATTGGGCAATGTAAAGCCCCTTGCAACCGTCTGTTAAGCGAAGAAACCTATAACGTGTATTTAAACGAGGCAGAGCGGTTCATTCAAGGGAAAACTAATCATATATTGGAAAGACTGACAACTGAAATGCAGCAAGCCGCAGAAAATCTGGAGTTTGAACGTGCGGCAGAGTTAAGGGATACAATTGATTCCCTAAAGCTGTTGACAGAAAAGCAAAAAGCGGAAACTGACGGTGATGACCGTGATGTTATCGCCATTGCCCGCAATAACGGCGATGCTTTGATACAAATATTTTTCATCCGTGACGGGAAGTTATCCGGGCGCGAACATTTCATTATGTCTATTAACACGCAAGAGGCAGATGTGGCAGTCACAAGTGACCCACATGAATGCGACGGTGACATATTGGCGGCATTCATTAAGCAATTTTACAGCGAGGCCGCGTTTGTACCCAAGGAAATTTCTGTAGTGGCCGCTCCATCAGACCGGGAATCGATTGCTGTATGGTTAAGCGGACTTGCAGGACGGCAGGTAAGTATTAATGTGCCCCAAAAGGGTGAAAAGCGTAACATGATAAACCTTGCACAAACCAATGCAGAATTAACCGCGCAGCAGTTTGGCGCACATATAAAAAAAGAAGCAGAGCGAAACCAAGCAGCGTTAGATGAACTTTCGGAAATTATGGGCATTAATACTCCCCTAACCCGAATAGAAGCCTACGATATATCCAATACCCAAGGGTATGAGTCCGTCGGGTCGATGATTGTATTTGAAAACGGTAAAGCAAAAAACAGCGATTACAGAAAATTTCGGTTAAGGGCTGTAATTGGCCCGGATGATTATGCCGGTATGGAAGAAATAATAACCCGTAGACTTACCCGTTATAAGGAAGCTCATGACGCATTTTCTAAATTGCCGGATATAATTTTTGTAGACGGCGGCAAAGGACAGATAACGGCAGCAGAAAAAGCTTTGCGGGCTGTAAGCTTAAATGTGCCTATATGCGGCATGGTAAAGGACGACCGCCATCGTACCCGCGGGTTGCTATTCCAAGGAAAGGAATTAAGTTTACCGCGTCACAGCGAAGGTTTTAGACTGGTAACACGTATACAGGATGAAGTTCATCGTTTCGCGTTGGAATATCACCGCAAGTTGCGGGCAGATTCACAGGTACGGTCTGTGTTAGATGACATTCCCGGCATTGGCCCAACCCGCAGAAAGGAATTGCTAAAGCATTTTAAAGGAATCGAAGCCATTCGTAACGCTACCCCGGAAGAATTGACGCAGGCACCGTCCATGAATAAAAAAGCTGCTGATACGGTGTATAAATTCTTTAATGACACAAAGGAGACAGCACAAAATGAACAGTAGTATAGTAGCAAGCGGTGCATTCAATACTCCGGGAACAAATTATACGGTTCCGTTATCAGTATTGGTGTCGGAGTTTAATCTGGAGCTGTTAACCCCGGAAGTTGACATAGAAAAAAAAGTTATCTCTCAAGTAAATATTAATAGACCGGCATTACAACTGGCAGGTTTTTTCGATTATTTTGACCCTGCCCGCCTGCAGATTATCGGCATGGTAGAGCATACGTACCTGCAAAAACTTGATAGCAATTTTAGGCAAGAAAATTTACGGCGTATTTTCCAACATAACATTCCCGCAATCGTAGTTTGCCGCCATTTAGAGCTTTTTCCGGAAATGCTTGATTTTGCAAAAGAATTTGACGTTCCTATTCTTTCAACCGCATCTGCTACAACAGATTTTATGAGTGAATTGATTAGTTGGATGAAGGTACAGCTTGCACCGCGTATTACAATGCATGGCTGCTTACTGGATATTTATGGTGTGGGTACTCTAATTGTGGGCGAAAGCGGCGTTGGTAAAAGCGAAACTGCTTTGGAACTTATAAAACGCGGCCATCGCTTTATTGCTGATGATGCCGTTGAAATACGCCGGGTATCATCGGAAACCCTTGTGGGCTCTTGCCCGGAAAATATCCGCTACTTTTTAGAGCTTAGGGGTATTGGCATAGTCGATATAATGCAAATGTTTGGCGTACAGTCCATAAAGCCTACCCAGGCAATTGATATTCTAATTAACCTAGAGTTATGGGATCAAGCCAGAGCATATGACAGGCTGGGCCAGGTTGATGAATATACGGAACTACTTGGCAATAAAGTTAGCAGCCACTCTATACCAATCCGCCCCGGACGCAGTTTAGCTATACTATGCGAATCTGCCGCAATTAACCACAGACAAAAAAAAATGGGCTACAATGCTGCTGAAGCACTAACCGAAAGAATTATGAGAAGTGTAATTGGGGGCTGAAACGGAGGCTTATAATTTGTTATCGTATTTTGATACCACCCGGTCGGTTTTTCTATTTGAAGAACCGTTGTCCCGTCATACATCATTTCGCGTTGGCGGCCCGGCAGAAATTTTCGTAAAGCCAAAATCTACGGAAGAGTTTTCGGAAATTTGGCACGTATGTGGAAAGCATGGTATTCCGCTGACTATACTTGGTGATGGTACAAATGTATTGGTAGCGGATGCGGGGCTTAGGGGCATTATTGTATCTACCAATATGATGAATGAAATAGAGCTGTTAGAAAATAACTGTATTCGCGCTCAAGCAGGTGCGCGGCTGTCAAAAGTTGCGGAAACAGCGTGTAAAGCCGGGCTTGCCGGTTTTGAGTTTGCTTCGGGTATACCGGGTACTGTTGGTGGTGCGGTATACATGAATGCGGGAGCCTACGGCCATGAAATTGGTGAATTTTGCGAATCTGTAACTCTGCTCAAAGATAGTGTTTTCACTAAACCGGGTACGGAAATGGAGTTTGGTTACAGGAAAAGCATTATACAACAAGGTGATATGTTGGTACTGGAAGCGGTTTTTCAACTGTCTCCCGGCAATGAAGATGATATTCGCGCTAAAATGACGGAACTGAATAACCGCCGCCGCCAGTCTCAACCGTTGGATTTCCCAAGCGCCGGAAGCACATTTAAACGCCCGCCAGGTCATTTTGCGGGTAAGCTGATTCAAGACAGCGGCCTTAAAGGCTTTACGATAGGCGGTGCACAAGTTTCCGAAAAACACGCAGGTTTTGTAATAAATATTGGGAACGCAACAGCACAGGATATTTTTGATGTGATTAAGGCCGTGCGTAATCGCGTTTATGATAATTTCAACATATGGCTTGAACCGGAGGTTAAACTTTTAGGTTTTGGAGGTGAAGAATGCGTATTGTAATAGTTACCGGCATGTCTGGCGCAGGTAAAACTACCGCGTTAAAAATCTTTGAAGATGCAGGGTTTCATTGCGTAGATAATTTGCCGCCGTCATTTATTGGGCAATTCATAAAATTCTGTACAGAGCGCGACACAGGCATAACTCAAGTTGCGCTGGGAATTGATATTCGCGGCGGGAAAATGTTCAATGATCTTTCATGCAGCATAGCGGAGTTAAAAGAATCCGGCATTGATTATTCCATTTTATTTTTAGATTCTGCCAACGATGTATTATTAAACCGCTACAAAGAGACCCGCCATCTTCATCCCCTTGCAAAAAACGATTTAGTCAGCGTAGGTATAACCAAGGAACGTGCTTTGGTTGAAGATGTAAAGGAGCAAGCCACGCACATTATTGACACAAGCCATATTTTGCCGCGGAGCTTAAAAGACAAAATTCTAAATCTTTATACAACACAGACAAATACAAAGCGGCTTCTGATTAACGTGATGTCGTTCGGGTTTAAATACGGTATTCCCAAAGAATGTGATAAAGTATTTGATGTACGTTTTTTGCCCAACCCTTTTTATAACCCGGAATTAAAGCCACTGTCCGGTTTGGATGCGCCTGTCAGCAATTATGTAATGAGTCATGATGTTAGTATACGTTTTATGGAAAGTTTGCTGGCAATGCTTAATTTCTTAATTCCCCACTACATTAGCGAAGGAAAAAGCCAACTGATTGTAGGTATCGGGTGTACGGGCGGGCGGCACAGGTCTGTTGCGCTGGCAGAAGAATTACAGCGTTCTTTATCGCTGCAAGAGTATTCTGTAGTTGTACACCACCATGACATAAGTAAAGATCAATCTAGGAAGTGAAATATGCAATCCTTTTCTCAGAACGTTAGGGCAGAGCTGTTAAGTGACAAAAATTTAGAAAAAGAACTTGATTATGAACGTTCCTTTGTGCGAGAATGCTTTCTTTACGGCGGAATAATATCAAATCCGGGCAAAACATACCATGTGGAATTCACAATACCGGAAGCAAAAGCAGAAGAATTACTGAAAATTCTTTCGGGGTTCCATTTAAGCCCAAAAAAGATTGCCCGCAAGGGGCAAACTGTAGTATATATAAAAGAGGCAGAGGGTATTGCAGATGTTCTAAACATAATTGGTGCGCATAAGTCATTATTGACTCTTGAAGAAATGAGAGTTGAAAAATATGTGCGCAATGCAATAAATCGTAAAGTCAATTTTGAAACAGCTAACATAAATAAAACCGTAGGCGCGGCACTTAGCCAAATAGATGCAATCCGGTATATTGCGCAAAGCGTAGGATTATCTTATCTGTCTAAGCCGCTGAAAGAAATTGCAGAGCTAAGGCTCGATAATGAAACCTTAAGTCTTACGGAAATTGGAGAACTTGCAAGTCCGCCCCTTGGTAAATCCGGCGTAAACCACCGTTTGCGCAAAATTTGCAAAATTGCCGATAACTTGCGGCAAGCGGCACGACCGCATGATAAAATTTCAAAGAAAGCAGGCGATTCCAGTGATTGAACACACGATTAAAGTAGGCCCGTCTTTTGAGTCGAAAGTGGTAGCAGAACTGGTGCAAAAAGCGAGCCAATTCAAAAGCCACATTTCATTAGTATTGGAAGAAAAAACGGCCAATGCTAAAAGTATAATGGGGATTATTTCGTTAAACCTACAAAACGGCAATACTGTTTCCATTGTAGCCAACGGAGAAGATGAAAAGCTGGCAGTAGCTGAATTAGAACATATAATAGGCACCTAACGTTTGTTAAGTGCCTTTTACATATTTTATGCTTACAATTTCCATTCTACTCTTTGCTCTACTGGCTTGCGTCCTGCTTGCTTGCCGGTTGTTTCCGGTACGCCTATTGGTAAAATTGTACGTACTTGCCGCGTTTCAGGTATATTCAGAAGCCCGGCAATTTTCTTGTCATGCCCGTTTAAACGGGACATGCCGTCGTACCAGCAAGAGGCGTAGCCCAATGCCGTAGCGGAAAGCAAAATATTTTGTACTGCTGCGGCGTAATCTTCTACTTCAAAATCCAGGCCAAAATCGAAGGTTACTTTTTCCGTAGAAACAACAATCATTGCAGGTGCGGTGCGGGTTGCGTCGGACTTGATAATTTCTGCCAAACCTGCAAGCAAAGCAGGGTTTGTTACCACGGTAAAATACGTGGTTTGCGCGTTGCAGCCGGATGGAGCCTGTGTGGCCGCTGTTATAATTTTTTGCAAGTCTGCTTCCGGCACCGGGGCAGAAGTGTACTTTGTACGGTGGCTGTAGCGCGCGGCTACAATGTCAAAAAAGTTCATCATGGTTTTACCTCCAAATATTCATTTATTGCAACTAAGTAGTGCACGGGAAAGCCATTTTTGTTTGGAACTACATATTTAAACTGGTCATACGGTATAGATTTTCGCCCACCGGCTAAGGCATTGGCGTGGTGTCGTGCCAAATCTTCGCTGGGGAGTAAAAAAACCTCGTTTTTTATCCGGAAATGTACCAATAGGAAACTGACACCGTTTTGCTTACGAAAAGCCTCCATAAACTCGATTTGATGGATATGGATGTTTTTCAGCGGCAAATTATGCTGACGTGTTTCCTTTGCATCAAAACATATTGGTAAACCTTGCGCCACACCTATAAAGTCGATGGTGCTTTTTTTTTCGAAATACGCAGATGTTATTGTACGGGATTTATTGTCTACAACCACTGGGGTTATTGGGGTTGGTACTTTTTGAATAATTGCCAGCCCTTTCTGGCTGTACAATTGATTTGTAAGGTCTACCATTTCTTCAAAGGCACTGCCCCGCAGACCCCGCGTGTTCCAATATGCCATTTGTGCACCTACTGATATAAATTTTTTACCGACCCCCGGCATTTCTACCAAGAGCCCTTGTGGGTATTATATCTTTAAGTTATACTTTGTACAATAAAATCATAGAAAGGTGTGCAACTAAAATGGCAAAAAAATTTTTGTATGACGAATTGGCACCAATTGAAACAACAGGAGGCAAACTGCAAGGTTACTTTTTTGACAAGACCTATGTATTTAAAGGAATCCCGTATGCCCAAGCAAAACGTTTCCAAATGCCGGAGGAAGCAAAATGGGATGGCGTATTTGAAGCGGCATCTTACGGCATGGTATGTCCGCTGCTAAAACAGGACGTACCCCGGGGCGAATTATTTGTGCCCCACCGTTACTGGCCCCAGGATGAACACTGCCAGAATTTGAACATATGGACCACATCTTTAGATAAGTCCGCAAAGAAGCCTGTACTTGTTTGGCTGCACGGCGGCGGTTTTTTTGCAGGTTCTTCCATAGAGCACATTGCTTACGACGGTGCGAATCTTTCCTATAACGGCGATGTAGTTGTTGTAAGCATAAACCATAGGTTGAATATTTTGGGCTACATGGATCTGTCGCCCTTTGGCGAAAAGTATAAAAATTCCGCAAACGCGGGCCATGCGGATATGGTTGCCGCGCTTAAATGGGTTAATAAAAATATTACGGCATTCGGCGGTGACTCGGACAATGTTACAGTTTTTGGCCAGTCGGGCGGCGGTATGAAATGTACCGGGCTTATGCAAATACCGGAAGCAAACGGCTTATTCCACAAGGCGATTATCATAAGCGGCGTGTCTGATGGTAAACTCATACCTGCCCCAAATGGTGACGGCAGACAAATTGTTGAAGCCATGATGAAAGAGTTGGGTATTTCCGATGCAGAAGAACTGGAAACCGTTCCCTACTACGAGTTGGCAAAGGCATACAACAGCGTTAGCGAAGAAATAAAAAAAGCCGGTGGCTACGTGGGCAACGCGCCTATGGCAAATGATTGGTACATGGGTGAACCGTTGATTACAGGCTTTACGGAACATGC
>WQTQ01000157.1 GCA_009786175.1 Bacillota bacterium
TCTGTTTCGCTATAATCTTCTAAAGGCAGTACGGAATTGATTGCGGACAGTAACCGCTCTTTTGTACTTTGCATGACAGTTCTCCTTGTCTTTACCCCCTGATATCAGGGGGTGAATTTTTACTCTATTAACCACAGGCTTACGCGGTTGTGTAGTTCTTGGGCTACTTCTTGGGCACTGAATATTGAACCCGGTGGCGTACGCAAAAATGTATCAAGTAAGTCTGCAAAAAGGCCGCTGGGTATCATGAATGGTGGCGTGACAGGCATTTCGTTATATGTTGATAGTCTGCCAGGAGCTGTTTCAATGGCCTGAATCCGCTCGTCTGCTGTAAAGTGGGGGCGGCGAACACACCAGAAAACTCCCGGCCTTTCTGGCACTGCGCAATAAAATACTCTTGCTACATGGGGTATAAAATAGTCACGCCTGATTGGTGTTACTAGGGTTCGTTGGCACTCCATTTTATGCCCTGTAGAGTCACAATATCTTGGTTTTTGCATGTTTACAAAAGCAGAAATCAGATGCTGGACATACTCCCAGGCCACTGCACCATCTGCAGCCGTGCTTATTAATGGCACTATTATGTGGCCAGAACCGGAAATGTGGGGGCCAGTAGTTCCGACTCCCGTAGCAAGCCGTGTTTTACTCAATCTAAGACGCCCTTGTTCATCTGTAATTGGAATATAATACGTAAAATACGGGTTAGACTGTGGAATTAACGCATTAACCGGAGTAACGTCATTTTCTTCTATAGAGAAAACATATTTAGTCCCCCGTAATCTTAAATGAGTTACACTCTGCAATCTCCTTAATACAATTCTACGTATATTGCCAATCTCGAACAATCCCTGTCCTTTAAAAACCTGCTGCCAATCTTGTAATAAGGCAACAAATGCGGGGTCATTAAAGTTGGACACGTTATTATCAAAATCTACAAAACTGCTCATGGAGTGACTAAGTATATGAAATGGAGAGTGAAATTCGCGAAGGCGCCGGAGCCAAGAAAATTACGCAAGGAAATGGTGTCTGTCCACGGTGCGTGGTCTAACATGATAATGTCCGGTACTTGCCCCGCCATTATCATAACGTGCAAGCGTGTTAGCGCAGTTTCTCTTTCCCTCTGTGTATAACCGGTAAACTCTATACTAAAATTTTTTCCTTGCTCTGCCCATGCTGCCGCCATTAGGTCCTCAGCATCGTGTAAAGCAAACCTATCCCAAATAAATTCGTCTGATGCGAAAATGGTAAGGGTGTGAGATGAACTTTCTGTCACATTCTTATCTTTGTTGTTATCCTGCTTGTTTCTGCCGCAGGCGGTAAGTATAAGCAGAAAGCAAAAAAGTAGAACTATGTGTGTAGTAAGCTTCTTCATGGTAGTCTCCTGAATATAGATTAATTATGTAGAGAAAATGTGATACTTGATTATATCACATTTTCAACCGCTTAGCTGTTAAAAATGCTTCACTAGATTTTTCAAAAACACCTTGACAACACACGACATATCAAAGAGACTCTAATTGGCCGGACATTATGGTTGGCCCTGCCGAAGCCCTAAGGACGAAAGGAGTATTCCAATGTTAGCAAAAAACCAAAAAGCGCAGGTTCTTATCCTAACCGCGCAAGACCCAACTCCGCAAGAGGAGTATGCCGCAAAGGAACTGCGCCACTACCTGCACATGATGACAGGCGCGCTGTTTACTATTGTATCAGAACCAAACCCGGAAATGCCAAATGTTATTGCCATTGGCTCTGCGGGTAAGCACCTTGGCCTGCAGTATGACAAAACCTTGGGCCCCGACGGTTTCACGGTATGCACAATTGGGGACAGTATCGGCATAGTGGGCGGCGTACGGGGCGTAATATACGGCGTGTACGAATTGCTGGAGCATATGGGGTGCCGCTTTTTTACATCCCTTTGCGAAAAAATCCCCGTAGCAGCAGACTTGCCCATACCGCAAATTGACACAAGCCAAAAGCCGGTGTTGGAATACCGTGCCCATAATTACAGGGAATTTACACAATTCCCTCGCTTTGCCGTAAAAAGCCGCATAAACATGGGCGGCCTGCGCAGCGGTAACATCGCGCCCGGCAGCAAGCACGACAACCTTGGCGGCGGCATAGAGTATGCCTGGTTTGTGCATACCTTTGACAGCCAAATTTTAGACCCGGCAGAGCATTTTGACAAACACCCGGAGTATTTCTCTATGGTAGACGGTAAACGCCTGAAGGAGTTTACCCAACTGTGCCTTACTAACCCGGATGTTGTAGAAATTGCGATAGAAAAAGTGCGCGCCGCCTTGCGCGCCAAGCCCCACTGCCGCATAATTTCCGTATCCGCCAACGACTGGTACAACTATTGCACTTGCCCAGCCTGTGCGCAGCTTGACGCGGAAGAAGGCACCAACGCCGCAAGCCTAATCTGGTTTGTTAACCAAATTGCGGAAGCAATTAACGAAGAATTCCCTGACGTTATAATTGATACCCTGGCATACCAACACACACGCCAGGCACCGAAAACCATGCGCCCGCACCCAAATGTGTGTATTCGTTTATGTACAATAGAGGCCTGTTTTGCCCACCCGCTGGATTCCTGCGACGATGACAGCCGCAAAACTGCCCGCCCGGATGGCACCAGAACTCATATTTTGGAAGACCTTGAAGATTGGGCAAAGGTGTGCGACCGCCTGTATATTTGGGATTATACAACAGGTTTTGCCCATTATCCTGCACCACATGCCAACTGGGGTGTACTGCAGCCAAACATGCAGGCCTTTGTACGAAACAATGCCAAAGGCGTGTTCGAGCAAGCTTGCGGCGCAATTGGCGGCAGCACAGACTTAAATGAACTGCGTGCATATGTACTGGCAAAACTCCTTTGGGACGCTAACTGCGACGTTAAAAAGCACATGCGCGAATTTTGCGATTTTTACTACGGTGCGGCGGCACCGTACATTTTAGAGTACATCCAAACCCTTACGGATAAAGTTGAAAAAGACAATATTCACACTGGCTTCAACGACCAGTGCAACAAAGCGTATCTTACAGACGAAATGCTGGATATTTACGATTCCATTTTTGATAACGCGGAAACCGCCGTTGTGGGCGACGCGATAAGGCATATGCGTATCGCCAAGGCGCGCCTGTCCCTTCGCTGGGTACGCCTAAAAAACAACCAAATGCTTAAAGGCATTGTTAACCCCAATGAAATTAATCAATTTTTTACAGACTGGCGTGCCCATGGCCTAACCCGCATAGATGAATGGGCCGGTGTGGAAAACACCCTCCGCGCCATGCTTGACGGCAAATGGCGCGGCGTCGAGTATTATCACCACTGGACAGATGAAGGCCCGGAGAGGCTATAGGCGATTCTTCCTTCACAAAATTGTTAACTTATCGTTACGAAAATGTCAAAAAATAGTGTCAATAAATATAATGTGTGGTACAATAGGGGTCACATGAGCAAGATTTGCGGAAACGTAGCAGGGATTTATTCTTTGGCGGGCCGTAAATCCTAGGGCAGAGGCCCTAAAGCTATAGAGGAGGCATACCAAAATGATTTCAAATCAAATCTTACAAAGCACAGTAGACGGTTTAAAAAACATCATTCGCAGAGACATCACTGTAATTGACAGGGAGGGCAAAATTGCTGCCAGTACAGAAACGGACGCAAGCCAAATTTCCCTATCCTTCATAGACAGTGTGCTGCAGTCTCCCGCAGAAAATCAATTGATTCAGGGAAACCAGTATTTTAAAGTTTTGGACAATGGCATTACAGAGTATGTTCTGATGGTGAAAGGGGATGATGACGAAGCCTTCCGCCTTGGCAGGCTTGTAGCTTTTCATATTCAGGCGTTAATGATGGCTTACAAAGAGCGTTATGACCGCGACAACTTTATCAAGAACCTTTTGTTGGACAATCTTTTGCTGGTTGACATATACAGCCGTGCTAACAGGCTTCGTATCGAAAACGGTATAAAGCGCGTAGTGTTTTTAATAGAAACCGCTGTAGACCCGGAAATGAGTGCGGTAGAAATTTTGCGCAATATATTCCCCGAGCGTCAAAAAGATTTTGTAACCGCCGTAGATGAAAAAAGCATCATTTTGGTAAAAGAGCTTTGTGAACATGATGGTACAGAGCAAATAGAAGAGACAGCAAGCATGATACTTGATACGCTGACAAGCGAGGCCATGAACCTGGTTTATGTAGCTATCGGCGGGGTTGTAAACGATCTTAAAAACGTTTCATCTTCGTTTAAGGAAGCGCGGCTTGCCCAAGAAGTAGGTAAAATTTTCGAGTCTGAAAAGCAAATTGTCAACTACGAGCGTCTTGGCATCGGCAGGCTAATTTATCAACTACCGCTGCCGCTTTGCCGCATTTTTATCAACGAAATGCTGCAGGGTTTCAGCATAGATGACATAGACGAGGAAATGTTTACAACCGTAACAAAATTCTTTGAAAACGACCTTAATGTTTCTGAAACCTCACGTGAATTGTTTATCCACCGTAATACGCTGGTATACAGGCTGGACAAGCTGCAAAAAATGACAAAGCTTGATCTTCGCAAATTTACAGATGCCATCACCTTTAAAATAACACTGATGGTAAACCGTTACCTGCAATACCGCGAAAAACAACAATTTTAGGAGCTTTAGATGATTGAAGTAAGAAAAGCAGTAAAAATATACGAAAACGGCGCGAAAGGACTTGAAGGCATAGACTTGCACATAGATAAAGGCGAGTTTGCTTTTGTTGTGGGTTCCAGCGGTTCCGGCAAAACCAGCCTTATAAGGCTGCTGATGAAAGAGATAGAGCTTACCAGCGGCAAGATTCGTGTAGATGGCGAAGACATCAGCAGGATAACCCGTAAGCAATTGCCGTATTATCGCCGTAAAATGGGCGTCGTGTTCCAGGATTTTCGCCTGCTTAAAGATAAAACCGTATATGAAAACGTGGCCTATGCAATGCAAATTGTAGAGGCCACAACCCGTGAGATAAGGCGCACAGTACCTCAAGTACTTGCGCTTGTTGGTTTAGCAAGGAAAGCCAAGGCTTATCCAACCCAGCTTTCCGGCGGCGAGCAGCAGCGCACTGCACTTGCCCGCGCCATTGTAAACAGGCCGCCTTTGTTAATAGCCGACGAGCCTACCGGTAACCTGGACCCGGACACCGCATGGGAAATTATGACCTTGCTGGAAGACATTAATGCCCGTGGCACAACGGTTCTTGTGGCTACCCATGCCCATGACATTGTTGATGACATGCGAAAGCGTGTTATTGCCCTTCAGAACGGTTTAATAGTGCGCGATATAGAAAGCGGCGGCTATTCAGAAGCGTCCTTCGAAGGTGAAGCGGAGGGCGATTATGAAGATTAGAACAATTAGATACTATATCCGCGAAGCCTTTAGGAGCATTATTATAAATAGGCTTATGTCTGTTGCTTCAATATTTACTGTGGCTTCCTGCATATTTATTGTGTCTGTATTTTTTATTTTGGGTTCACATGTGTCATTTTTTGTTCAACAATTGGGGGATTCTCTTGGGCTGGTTGTGTTTATCGAAGAAGGTACCACCGACATTGAAACAGCCCAGCTGGAAAGACATATCCTTGCGATACCTCAAGTGGAAGCTGTCAGGTATATTTCCTCGGAAGAGGCACTTCTTGAACTTAGAGAACGAATGAATGACCCCCCGTTCCTTCAAGGGTTAGAGTACAATAACCCTTTACGTGCTTCATTCGAGTTAACTTTGGCAGACGTAGTGTACCAAGACCTGGTTGAAAATGCTTTGGAAAACTTACGGGATTCCGGTGTCGGCAGCATACTGCGTGACGCAGAACTTGCGCGCATATTGTCAACCATATCCGATGTAGTTAACGTCATATCTATCATACTCATTGTTATTTTGGGTGTTGTGGCAGTTGTGATTATAACCAACACAATAAACATTACGGTAAATGCCCGGCGTACAGAAATTAACATTATGAAATACGTTGGCGCAACAGACTGGTTTATCCGTTGGCCATTTATAATAGAAGGCGTTCTTATTGGGCTTATTGGCGGATCTATACCGGCATTTGTTACATGGTTTGGCCATGACCGGGTAATTGGCGCGCTTGCAGGCATACAAGAACTTGCGTTTATTCAATTTTTGCCAAGAGACGTAATCTTTTCGCAACTGTTGCCTTTTGCATTGCTGTTAGGTACCGTAATAGGGCTTATTGGTTCCGGTGTGTCTGTAAGGCGGCACCTAAAAGTGTAATAAGGGAAATGGGGATAGAATTTAATTATGTACAAAAAGAAATATTTTGCGTTTTTTATGATTTTATTGGCACTGGTTATGATTATGCCAACTATAGAAATTTCGGCTTCCCAGGCGGTACTGCGGGAGCGGCGCGAACGGCTGCGCGAAGTAGAGCAGCGGCGCGATGCCCAAAGAAACCAAGTACGCGAAGCGGAGACATTGCTTCGCGGCCACCGTGCGGAAATTGAAAATCTGCTGCAGCGTATGCGTGATTATTCTCAGCGGATGATAGATGCCCATGCAGACTTGGAAGAAATAGAATATACACTGCTGCAAACAGAAATCAGGCAGATTTACGCCATAGAAGAGCTTGAACAAGCCCGCATAGACCGCGACATTAAGGAAGAAATATTTCACGCGCGCCTTAGGGCCATGCACGAAGGCGGAACCGCCGGGCATTTAAGTGTTTTGTTTCAGGCCAATACGTTTACGGAATTTTTGTTGGGGCTTGAGCAGATACGTGACATAGCCAAGTTTGACCAGCAGGTACTTAACAACATGCAGGAAGCGGAAGCGCGGGTAGAAGAGAAAATTGACCAGTTATCCCGTGTAACTACGGCATTTGAAATTACGTACCAACAGCAGCAAATTGCCATTGAAGAAATGTACGCCGCCATAGAAGCAAATACACAATTTCTATACTCCTTGCAGCAAGACGAAGCCCAAGCGGCACTGTTGCTGGAAATAGAAGAGATAACATTGCGCTCTTTAGAGGAAGAATTTGGCGTAGCCCAGCGTCTGATGCGCGAAGCGGAAAGCGCGGAACAAGCCCGCCAAGAGCAGGAGCGTATTGCCCAAGAGTTGGCCCAGCGGGCCGCCGCCCAAACAAATACAAATTTTGGGGGAACATTCGCCTGGCCTGTACCCGGCCATGCGCGTATATCAAGCCACTTTGGTACCCGCACGCACCCAATACGCCGCACACGGGAACATCACTCCGGTATTGACATACCCGCCCCGGGCGGCACACGTATTATTGCCGCCGAAGCCGGTGTTGTAACCTTGGCCCAGTGGCATGGCGGCTTTGGCCTTACCGTAATAATCGACCACGGAAATGGGTACAGTACGCTTTATGCCCATAACTTCCGCAACAGAGTGTCCGTAGGCCAGCGTGTTACCCGTGGCCAGCATATAGCAGACGTTGGCACAACAGGGGTATCCACCGGTAACCACCTGCACTTTGAAGTAAGGCGGAACGGCGTGCCTGTTAACCCGCTGCCGTACGTGGGTAGATAAAAGATATAGGGCATTTCTCCTTTAGCTCCGAATCGCTTCGCGATAGTCGCTTCAGGAGAAATGCCTTATTTGCTATTCTCTGCTTATCAGTTTACATAAATGGAATGCCAGAAGGATTTTACTTCGCCCGGCGGCAAAATATGATTGCCCCGCTTATTTACATAATCTCCGTCAAAATCTTGATAATCCGGCAGGCCGTCCCAGGGCTCTAGGCAGATAAAGGGCGCGCCCGGTTGGGTCCATACCCCAAAATGTTGGGCGTCAAACTCCATGGTTATTGTATTCGAATTTTTGACAGATTTTAACGCGACTTTCTTCACGTCTGTATCAACAAGCACCAGGGTAAGATATTTTTCAAACAAATTGTATGAAATGGGCAATTGCCCGTTTTGCAGGCATAACTGGAATGTTTCATTTGACATAAGGCCGTCATCGGTAATTTTGACGCAGGTTAACGCATCCATGCCCTCAAACTCCAGGTAATAATCCGTGATGTTTTGGCAGTTAAACCCGGGGTGCGCACCCACGGCAAAGACTAAATTTTCGTTGTCCGACGGGTTGGTAATTTTGTACTCTGCTTTAAGGCAGCTGCCGTCCAGGGTAAAAATTACTTCCAGCAAAAACGCGAAAGGGTATACCTGCCGCAAGGCGGGGGTGTCTTTTAACGCGAATGTAAGCTTGTTTGGCTCTGCGGTTACGGTAAATTCGTTGTCGCGGGCAAAGCCGTGGCCGCCCATTTCAAATTGCTGTCCGTTGCAGCTGTACATATTATTTTTCGAACGGCCAACCATGGGGAACAGCACAGGAGAACGCCTGCCCCAGAACGGAGCTTCCCCCTGCCAAAGCAGTTCTGTGTTTGTTTTTTTGCATATTACGCTATATAGTTCCGCCCCCATACTGTTGACGGTAACTTTTAAATTATCAGATTCTATGGTGTACAACATGGCGTACCTCCCTATGGGTTTACAGGTTCTGCTTTGCGGCTGTTTTGTCTTTGAGCCATTACCAAGTCATAATAAATGCCGCGCTGTCTTAGCAGTTCCGCATGAGTGCCAACTTCCGCTACACCGCCGTCTTTTAGTACAACCAACCGGTCTGCGTTGCGTAAAGTAGATAAACGGTGGGCGATGGCAATTGTTGTACGCCCTTTTGTTATGCGGTTCAAACTTTCCTGTATCAACGATTCTGTTTCCACGTCCAGCGAGCTTGTGGCTTCGTCTAATATCAAAATTTCCGGGTTTTTAATTATGGCACGGGCAATGGACAAGCGTTGACGTTCGCCGCCGGACAAGGATTGGCCGCCCTCGCCAATTGGCGTATTGTAACCGTCGGGGCTTTTCATTATAAAATCGTGGGCTTCGGCAGCTTTGGCGGCGGCAACTACCTCTTCAACAGTTGCACCGGCCTTACCGTAGGCGATATTTTCCAAAAATGTGCCCGCGAACAGGAAGCTGTCCTGGAACACCACGCCCATATTTTCATGTAAATGGGTAGTTTCCATTGCGCGCAGGTCTGTATCGTTAATGGTAATTTTGCCGGTGTTAGGGTCGTACAGGCGCATTGCCAGGTTTATAAGTGTAGATTTGCCAACGCCGGATTTACCAACAAGGCCAATCATTTCACCCGGTTTGATTTCCAGACTGACACCCTTTAGGACAGGCTCGTAAGATTTGTAGCCAAAGTACACATTATCGAAGGCAACGCCGCCGGCAATAGGTACGTTTTCTGGCTGTGGAGGCGATGTGATTTCAGATTCGTCGTCCAATAGCTCAAATACTTTTACCATACTGGTTGTGGTTTGGGCAAACCAGCGGGGCAACTGCGTTAGCCAGCGCAGCGGCATAAAAATTGCCCACAAATACATAGTGAACTGTAACAAGGCACCAAGAGTCAGCGTACCGTTGAGTACCATCATTCCGCCTACAAATAAAACTATAAATTCGCCGGAGCCAACTAAAAATATTAATGGCTGGAACAACAAGCCCCATAATGCTTCATTTTTAGAAGACATTGTTGCCAGCTCGAAAGTAGCGTTAGAAAATTTTTCAATTTCACGCTTTTCGTTACCGAATGATTTAACCGTGCGGATACCTTTGATTATGTCGTGCAGAATAGAGTTAACCCGTGAACTCCTGCGCCATTCCCGCTCAAACCTTGCCCGTATAAATGTTTGGAAGGCATTTATAAGAAAAACAACAATAGGTACGGGTATCAAAACCCATAATGCCAGTTGCCAATTGATAACAAACAAAATTATAACGGAGATTATAAACATGGCCACCACTTCAATAATCCAGCGGCCCATAGAATTGACAAAGTCGCTTACAACACCGGTGTCATCCATAACCCGGCGTATTAGGTCGCCCGGTGTGCGCTTGGCAAACAGGGTCATAGAGTGGCTTTGTACTTTTGCGTATGCCGTTGAACGTATATCATTGGAAATAGTCATGGTAGCCTTGTTAAAAATCCTGGCAGTAATTATGAAAGTACACTCACCGGCGAGACGGATGGCCGTCATTATACCTATAATTACCATAATATCTGCCCATGTACCTACTTGCGGTTCAAAGTGATTGTCTACAAGCATACGGAAAAATATTGGGAAAGTGAGTAATGCGCCAAAAGCAAGCATTGCAAATATCTGAGATGTAATTATTGTTTTTGCCTGAGGTTTGAAGAATCCAAACGCCCTTTTTACAACCGTTAATTTGCTGTAGCAGAACACGCAAACACTAAGCTCTGTCATCATTGGGCGGCCGCATTTTTCGCAAACTCGTTTTTCTGCTTCCTCGGGAATATACGCCGTGCCGGACAAATTGTAGAAATTTATGATTTTGCAAAGCTCACCGGCAGGTTTTAGGCCGCTCATGGTAAAGCGGCACAGAACTCTGTCCGGTGCGTTTTCGAAGGTAACATAAATTAAGCCGCAGCCTACGCCGGGTTTAACAAATGCTTCCTTAACATCTTTTGCGTGCAAAGTGAAAATTACTTCGCCATTTTCCTCGCCGGTAATCGTGCCGCTTTCCGAAAAAATTAATTTGCCGGAAGTTGGGGACATGTCCAGCCCAAGGTCGTATTCAAAAGTGAATTGTTTCATGGTAGATCTCCTCTTAAGCGGCTACGCTTGGGGCAGAGCCCCATTGGAATTAGAACAGGTAAGCGTCCAGTTTGCGCATACTGTGACGGCTTAGGTTTGCCACATCGGAAATTACATAGCGGTTGCCGTCCACGTCAAAAATTAGTACGCTGGTATTTGTAACCATACGGATATTGCGGCTTACATCTTTTACTGCGCAGTTTTTTACGTACTCCTTACCTTGCTTATTCCTAAGACGCAGCTCCATGTACACATAGCCCAACTTGTCTTGAATGGATACAACGTCGATTACATCCGGGGCATAGTAACGGTTGTCCAGTTCCTTTATAACAACCTCCTGCTGGTCTTGTGGCAGGTCTGCAATGGCTTTTAGTATGCCAATTTCCTTGTTCTCTGTGTCTGCTACAGAAATATACTCCATTGGCATGGCAAGGGGCATTACGCGCCGCAAGATAACATGCTTGTGATCTTCGTCTTTGTACTTTAGGCCAACAAAGCCGCCTTCCGTAGCGTAAAATTTTGTCTGTTTTAAATCCAATATTCCTAAGTCCATTTGAATAGAGCTCAATTTATATCGTCCCTTTCATAGTCAATTTACACCATTACGGCTCCGCCGCATACGGGGATGTTAACGCCTGTTACGTAGCTTGACAGGTCAGATGCCAAGAATAGCACTGCGTTAGCAATTTCCTGGTCTGTGCCGCGGCGGGCTAGGGGAATTTTTTGTGAATATTCCGGGGCTATTTCTGTACCGTTTTTGCGGTCGTTATCGCTTATAGTCCAGCCGGGCGAAACTTGGTTTACAGTAAT
>WQTQ01000158.1 GCA_009786175.1 Bacillota bacterium
CTGCAATTTCACTTGTACCGCCGCCAATATCTACAACCATGTTTCCCGTGGGTTCGTGAACCGGCAGGCCCGCACCAATTGCAGCCGCCATTGGCTCGTCTATTAGCGCGACATTGTGGGGATGCACCCCTGCCCTTATGGTTGCGTCGGCAATTGCGCGTCTTTCTACCGCGGTAATACCGGACGGCACACAGATAATAACAAAGGGTTTTGAAAAAAAGGAGCGTGCTGCTTTCGCTTTCTTTAAGAAATAGCGAAGCATGTCGCGGGTCACGTCAAAATCTGCAATTACTCCGTCTTTTAAAGGGCGGATAGCGACAATATTGCCCGGTGTGCGCCCAATCATTTGCTTGGCGGCATCGCCAACGGCCATAACCTTTTTTGTGCCGGTATTTATGGCAACAACAGAGGGTTCGTTTAAAATAATGCCTCTTCGTTTAGAAAACACCAGAGTGTTTGCCGTACCCAAGTCGATACCTAAGTAATTTGTAAACATAAAATGCCTACTTCCTAAATTTCTACTGCATATAAGTATGCCCAGAAATCAACCGGGTGAACCCAATTTTATCCAATGCATGCCGGAATTAATCCATTGCAGCGTGAATTCCCCCTTTTTCTTTTTATAGTATCCCACAAAACTGGAATTTTTTCAAATTTCTTTGACATTTTTTTATTTTACATTACCCCCTGATATCATATTCGCCCAATGTGATATCAGGGGGTAGCAGCTTGAAAAAAACATAGGCTGAAATTTGCGACATTTTATTTGACACCCCACTGTAAAAAAGTTATTATGTTACTTGTGCCAAAAATGGCTTAATATATAGGAGGTGTAATATGACGGCAGTATTAATTGCGATAACTGCCGCTGTAACCGTAGTATTCTGTTTTATTGGTTTTTTTGCTTATGTGTCTTATATGAAAAAAGTTGCCGACTCTAAAATAGGTTCTGCCACAGAGCAAGCAGAAAATATTTTAGAAGATGCGAAGCGCAAAGCAGAAGCGCGTTCAAAAGAGATGCTTCTTGAAGCTAAAGAAGACAGCATAAAAATCAAACACGAGGCGGAGAAAGACGCAAAAGAACACAGGAGCGAGTTGCAGCGTTTAGAAAAACGCTTGTTGCAAAAAGAAGAGACCTTGGATAGGAAAACCGAAAAGGCTCAGGAAAGAGAAGAAAAATTCAAACAAAAAGGTGAGGCGTTAGAGGCCAAGCAAGCAGAAATTGAAAAAATTGTGGATTTACAACAGCAAGAACTGGAACGAATAGCAAAAATGACAGCAGACGAAGCTAAGCAGTCATTAATTGCTGCAATAGAGCAGGAAGCTAAGTTTGAATCTGCAAAGCTTCTTAGGGAGCTTGAACTAAAAGCAAAATCTGAGGCGGACAAAAAAGCTAGAGATATATTGGCAAGTGCCGTACAGCGTTGCGCGGTAGACCATATTGCGGAAAGTACAGTTTCCGTTGTAAATCTGCCAAGTGACGAAATGAAAGGCCGCATTATAGGTAGGGAAGGGCGCAATATCCGCGCATTGGAATCTTTGACAGGCATAGATTTAATAATTGATGACACCCCCGAAGCGGTAATCCTTTCCGGCTTTGACCCGATGCGCCGTGAAATAGCGCGCCTGGCACTTGAAAAACTGGTGCTGGACGGGCGTATTCACCCTACGCGCATCGAGGAAATGGTAGAAAAAGCGCGTAAAGAAGTGGAAATACAAATCAAAGAAGAAGGCGAAGCCGCAACATTTGAAACAGGTGTACACGGCATTCACCCCGAACTTACCCGCCTTTTGGGTAAAATGAGGTTTCGTACAAGTTATGGACAAAATGTGCTTAAGCATTCTGTTGAAGTTGCGTATTTGTGCGGGCTGTTGGCAGGCGAACTTGGCGCAGATATAAAAATGGCTAAGCGGGCCGGTTTACTGCATGACATAGGCAAGGCAATTGACCACGATGTGGAAGGTTCTCACGTATCTATCGGCGCGGCTTTGTGTAAAAAGTACAAGGAATCGCCGCTGGTAATAAACGCGGTAGAATCTCACCACGGTGATGTAGAGCCAAATAATATTATTGCCATAATCACACAAATTGCAGATGCAATTTCCGGTTCAAGGCCCGGGGCACGCCGGGAAACACTGGAAGCTTACATTAAACGTTTGCAAAACTTGGAAGCGATTGCGGACAGTTTCATCGGTGTAGAAAAATCCTTTGCCATACAGGCAGGCCGTGAACTTAGAATTGTTATTATTCCCGACGCGGTTTCGGACGCAGAACTTACGCTTCTTGCACGGGATATTGCTAAGCGCATAGAAAGCGAACTGGAATACCCGGGACAAATTAAAGTCAGCTTGATTCGTGAGACACGGGCCATTGAGTATGCGAAATAACTAGAAATATGTAAAAGCCCGTGTAAAAACGGGCTTTGTTTCTTACACTCTAACTGCTGCCGTCTTCAAAGCTGTCGCATTCGGTTTCGAATTTTTCGTGCGGGGCAGGGCAAGAATTTCCTACTTCAATGGTATCCAAAGAACAATATTGTGTTCTGTCGTTGTACTTGCAGTTTTTTACACGGCATTTAATGTGAGGGTTAATCATTTCGTTTACCTCCTTTCTGTAGGGCAATAACGTTGTCTATTGCTAAGTTTGCCCAAAAAAGCAGGGCATTATCCTAAATTTAGAGGTGTATTATGGACTTGAAAAAACATATTCGTGAAATACAGGACTTCCCTATAAAAGGTATTTTGTTTAGAGACATTACTACGGTATTAAAAGACCCGGCTACCCTAAAAAGCGCGATAGACTCTATGACGCAGCTTGCCACCGGTCTGGAGTTTGACACAATCCTGGGGCCGGAGTCCCGCGGGTTTATTTTTGGCGTACCAATGGCATACAACATGGGCAAAGGGTTTGTCCCCGTGCGCAAGGCCGGTAAATTACCTGCAGAGGTTGTTGCAAAAGAGTACGCGCTGGAATACGGTACCGCAAAAATCGAAATTCACAAAGATGCTATAACCCCCGGCCAGCGGTTTGTTATTGTAGACGATTTACTGGCCACAGGCGGCACCGCGAAAGCTGTTGTTGATTTAATAGAAGAAATGGGCGGCATTATTGTGGCGCATTTGTACTTTATCGAATTATGTGGCCTTGGCGGTCGCGCTGCCCTTGAAGGGCAGGATGTAAGAACGGTACTTGCTTATGAGTAATGGTAAGACCAGAGAGCAGCTTTACTCGCTGCTGGGGGATTTGCCGGACCCAAAACGCCCTATTACCTGCAGGCTTGTGGCAGAAGACGATATGGGCGACTTTGTGCTGGAGCATTTGGTGCTTGACTTGAACGGCATAGAAAATGTACCCGCGTTTTTTACAAGGCCCAAAAAGACACCTGCGCCATATCCTGTGGCTTTATTCTCTCATTCCCACGGCGGGCTTTACCACATGGGTAAAAACGAGTTGCTCCACCCCGCGCCATATGGCTACAAACAGCCATATGCAGGTGTTTTGGCAAAAATGGGCGTTGCCTGCCTTGCCATAGACCACTGGTGTTTTGGCGAGCGGTCCGGCAGACGGGAAAGCGAGACTTTCAAGTCTATGTTATGGGACGGGCAGGTGATGTGGGGTATGATGGTTTACGACTCTTTACGTGCCATTGACTATATTGTATCCCGCCCGGATACAGACAACGGGCGCATTTGCGCCCTGGGCATGTCTATGGGCAGCACCATGTCCATTTGGGTAACGGCCCTGGAGCCCCGGATAAAAACCTGCGTAGACATTTGCTGCTTAACAGACTTTGACGAGCTGGAAAAAGGCAATAGCCTGGATGCCCACGGTATTTTTTACTATGTACCGGCTTTAAGAAAATATTTTAGCATGGTAGATATAAACGCGCTTATCGCGCCCCGCCCACACCTTTCTACTGCTGGGTTGTACGACTTGCTGACGCCACCTGCGGGTTTGTATAAAATTGGAAAAGCCTTGGCGGGTGCCGGTGGGTTTGAACTTAAAACATATCCTTGCGGCCACTTGGAAACCCGCGAAATGCGGGAAGATATACTGGAGTTTATAAAGAGGACATTGTAATCAAGAAGAAGGGGGCTGTCCGATGCCCGAAAACGATAATTCCCTAATGCTCCGAATCGATGATTGTCGCTATGGGGAATTATCGTTTTCTTGCTTGACAAGACAGTTCTTTGCTTTTTGTGTAATTACATATTGTTTATGTGATCAATAATTTTTTGGACACATTCGTCAACTGTGTTTTCAAATGTATTAACTTCTATGTCGTACATAATGTCCGTATGGAAATTTTCAAGTTGTTTTTTGGCAAGGCCTACAAGCCTGTCTCCTCTTGCCCTTTCTCTATTCTCTAATTCCTCGAGCGGGCAATGGACGGCTACAAATATAACGTGATTATTATCAGCAAAGATTGTTTGCCAATCTTCCAATACGGCCCTGCCGTCAAAAACAGCGTTAACTATTATGTTGTATGAATAATCATGAATAAGACTTACTATTCTGTGAAACAAGTAAGGTTTTAGAAACATACTTTGGTTCATTTTAACGGCGATTTTGCCTGCTGTTGGCTCGCGCCTTTGCATTCTCATCTTAATAGTAATATTACTTTTCCTTTTTCCATTTTTACACCACCTATTTTTTGTTTCCGGCGCAAATTTGACATATATAATACATGCTGTTATACTTGCACTGCAACTAATTATTTTTGAAAGAGGGTCTGTCTTATGAGAACAAGCATGGTATCGGTGATAGAATCATAAAACCGCATACCGGGCGCGATATGTAAAAACAGGGCATTGTGTTACACTGCCTGTGTTTTTGTGTA
Organism: Bacillota bacterium; assembly: GCA_009786175.1. The sequence continues at coordinate 4,842 of WQTQ01000158.1, forward strand.
TTGTCTCATTAGCAACCTTTTTTGAATACTGCCGTTTGTGGGGTACGATAAGGTCGTACTTTTTTTGTATTATTATGCTTTATACAATGCCGCAGATAAGTAGCCTTCTTAAGGTTGCTTGTTTGTGGCATTTTCGCGTCAAAAAACATTTTACAACAATCAAAAATTTTTCTTGACAATTGACTCTAGCATTATGCTATAGTTTATCATCTTATACCAATTCTAGTGAAACATCTATTCAAACTTCGTCGAAAAAACGCATGAAGCCGCGTATTTTCCACCTTGTTTTCATAGTGTTTAATTTGGAATTCGTATTATATGTCAAATATTACAGGAGTGTGAAAAATGAACTTAAAAAGAAATATTGTAGTCAAGGATTCCTCACCACGTGCGGTTATTTTGGGGGTGACAATTGCGGTGGCCATTTTGGGACTACTTGGTTGGGGTGTGTTTGTGGTTGTAAGGCTGTTATGGCGGTGGCTTCAAGAATTGGTGTACACGGTTTCCGCAATGGATACGGTAATTATTATCGCGCTTATATCCGGTACAATTACCATTTTTGGTTTAATAATAAACTCTATATTGTCCCTGCATATAAAAAACTCGGAGGTCAAATTTAAGCGTAAAGCTGTGCTGCTAAAAAAATTGGAAGGCCCGTACACACAGTTTGTAAACATGCTTTTTGATATGGTGCATAAAAAAGAAGATGTGGAAAAAATTGACGAAGAGGTACGAATTCGTTTGCTGCGGGACATGTCGCGGGAAATTATTTTGTACGGCTCGGATAAGGTTGTAAAAAAGTGGGTTGACTATAGGAAAAAGAGCAGTAATTTTTCCGTAACAGAACATTTGATTTACTTGGAGGGCCTTCTTCACCTGATTCGTGAGGATATGGGAAATGGCAGAGGGGAATTGATGGTAGGCGATCTTCTTTCATTGTTTGCAAGCGATGTGGAAATTATCCCCGAAGAGGTTGCGAATTTGCATTTTGGCGGGCTTAAAATGAGCTGGACCAGTGATGACGGAGAAAGGTTGGATGAGGAAAGTAACGAAGATGAGAGCTTGAAAGAAGATACCGGGTCAAGCCCGGAATGAAAGTGAACAGGAGAATTTAGTTTGTTTCAATTATTTAGCCGGGCAAAGGATTACAGGCATTTTAATACATCGCCACATATAACCCGCTCTACAAACGATATAGGACTGGGGCTATTTTGCTGTAGAAAGCGGTTGATGTTATCAATACCGTAAAGCCCATCATTGCACCTCTCTCTGTTATACTGTTAGACATTCCTGTAGATGCAATACGCGCGCCGCTTCCTAAGGATTCGATAATTGAACTGTAAAAAGCGGTACAGGTGTATGGGTAAACGTGACAAAACATTATTGCAGACAATGGTATGTGGCTTGCGAATTGCCGCTAACCATATAATTTAAACGGGCAACTTCTTCTAAAACCAAAGGAGAAGCTGCCCGTTCGCAGTATGCTGTGCTTATGGTATTCGTTTTAAGCCCTCAACGCGTTATCCAAATCTTTAATAATGTCAGATACATCTTCAAGCCCAATGGAAAGCCGTATCATGTCCTCTGTGGTGCCGTTGGCTTTCAGCTGTTCCGGTGTTAACTGGGAATGTGTGGTGCTTGCGGGGTGAATCACCAGCGATTTCGCATCCCCCACATTTGCCAAATGAGAGAACAGGCGTAACGAGTCGATAAACTTGCGCCCTGCTTCCAGGCCGCCTTTTATGCCAAATGTCATAATTGCACCTGCGCCTTTGGGGAAGTATTTCTGGGCAAGTTTATAGTCCGGGTGGCTTTCCAGGCCGGGGTAACTTACCCATGCCACGTTATCGTGAGATTCTAAATATTTGGCTGCTGTCAAAGTATTTTGGCAATGCCGCTCCATACGTAAATGTAGGGTTTCCAGCCCCAGCATGAAAAGAAAACTGTTGAAAGGTGACAGGCATGCGCCCATGTCGCGCATAATTTGCGTCCTAAGCCGTGCAATGAAAGCAGCTTCACCAAGGCTTGTAAACGCCAAGCCGTGATAACTTGGGTCCGGTTCGGACAAAATTGGGAACTTGCCGTTGTCGTAGTCAAACTTGCCCGCGTCTATTACAACCCCGCCCATGCTTGTACCGTGGCCGCCTATAAATTTAGTGGCGGAATGGACTACAATATCCGCGCCAAAGTCTATCGCGCGGTTAATATATGGCGAAAATGTAGCGTCAATTATAAGGGGTATTCCGTTTTGGCTTGCCACATTCGCAAGGCCTTCCAGGTCTGCCACGCCAATTTCCGGGTTGCTTATTGTTTCCGTAAAAATCGCTTTTGTATTAGGGGTTATTGCCTTTGCAAAACTTTCCGGCGAATTGTCTTTTGCAAAATTAACTTTTACCCCCATCTTGGGGATGCTGTAGGCAAACATGTTGTATGTGCCCCCATACAGCTTAGAAGAGCTTAAAATTTCGTCACCTGCTTGGGCAATGTTAAAAATAATCCCCATTATTGCCGCATGGCCCGAGGCAAACGCCAGCGCACCAATACCGCCCTCTAATGCCGCCATGCGCTTTTCGAAAGCATCATTTGTGGGGTTCATAATCCTGGTGTAAATGTTGCCCGTCTCTTTTAACGAGAATAAATTTGCCGCGTGTTCCGTATCACGGAAGTTGAATGCCGTGGTTTGGTAAATTGGTACCGCACATGAACCGGTAGTAGGGTCCGGCTCGTAGCCCGCGTGTAATAAGATTGTGTCCGGCTTTGCATCTTTAGGTAGTTTCATAAGAATCTCCAACTTTCTATTTTGATGTAAAAAAATAAGCCCTCTACAGGGCTCCCAACAATGAACGTTGCGCCAATAGGATATTAGCGCACATCTTCCGGTAAATTTATATTTGCAAATTTACCGGGGGAGTTAGCACCGTGCGTTCGCCGGTTGCCGGGTTTCATAGGGCCCTGGTCCCTCCACCTCTCTTGATGTTTTTTATGAAGTTGTTGTAAAGTATAATACATAAACCGAATACATGTCAACTGCTTGCCATATCCAAATATTACATATACAATTACTAAAATTCACAAGAATGGAGGCGAAGTATGCATCAGCTTAAATTACCGTCAGACATCCGCTGGATAGGCGCAGAGCGCGTACAGGGCAGCCACCCCATTGAAACATCATATTTTAAAACGGTTTTTAACTTGGCCGACTTGCCAAAACAGGCGAATTTATCACTTTCCGCCAACACACGCTACACCCTTTACGTTAACGGTCATGAAATATTAAACGGGCCATGCCGCGGCGACGGTTGGCATCAGTTTTGCGACATGGTAGACATTGCACAATACTTAACCAAGGGCGATAACGTAATTGCCGCAAAAGTGGTGTCATTTGTGCCATACGAGGCCACAAACGACACTCATACCAATGCGGGGCCGTTTTGGTCCATGTCTAATAGTGCGGGGCCAATGCTGGTTTGCCACGGAGAATTTCCGGGGGCAGATGTATCAACGGGCCGCGCGGATTGGTATTTTTTAAACGACAACGCGATTACATGGAAGATGCAATATGTAACCTTTTGGATGGGCAGCGCGGAAGACGTTGACGGTGTGAAACTGCCCCATGGCTGGGAAAAGGACACTGTTATTGGCGCGGGCTTTAAACCGGCAAAACTTAAATGGAGCAACACGGTTCGGTATGGCGAAATCCCGCCCATGCCACTGTACGAGCGGCCAATAAAGCATCTTTTGCGGCTGGAGAAAGATTTGCCCTTTGAAAACGGGCAGCAGGAAATTACAATCCCCGCTAACACCACTACGGAAATTCTTTTGGATTTTAAGCAGATAACCACATCCTTTGTGTATTTCCACTGCAAAGGCGGCGCGGGAAGCCTTGTAAACTTCCTGTATTCCGAGGCCTTTGTACAGCACGACGGTGGTCGGCGGCCAGCTAAGGGTGTCCGCAGCGATACAAGCGGCATACTTGAAGGCGTACAAGATTTTTACCGCCCAAGCGGCGGTGACGAAGTCTACTCGCCATCCTGGTTCAGGTGTTTCCGCTTTATGAAGCTTACAATTACAACCGGTAACCGGCCCTTGACAATACACCCCATCAAGCTTGTGGAAACCCGCTACCCGCTGGAAGACAAGGTAACTTTCAACCACCCGGAACCATGGGTAAAAGGCGTGTGGGACATCAGCCTGCGTACCCTGGAGCTGTGTATGCACGAAACCTATGAAGACTGTCCGTATTACGAGCAATTGCAATATACCCTGGATACCCGCCTGCAAATTTTATACACGTATGCCATCAGCAACGACGCAACCATGGCGCGGAAAACTTTGCACGATTATCATACATCTATTCTGCCGGAAGGGATTTTGCAATCCCGCTTCCCGTCAAAGTATCATCAGGTTATTCCGCAGTTTTCTCTTCACTGGATTTTTATGTTAAAGGACTACTACATGGAAACCGGTGACCCGGAAATATTGGAACGGTACCGCCCGACTGTTGAAAGTATCTTGGCCTGGTACAAACGCCACACGGGGCCTGTGGGGCTTGTAGAATACTTGCGCTATTGGGATTTTGCAGACTGGGCAGACATTTGGGGTGACGCCGGTGTGGCAAATGCGTCCTTCCATGGGCCGTCCACCCTGCAAAACCTTGTGTACGCCTATGCCTTGGAAGTTGGCGCGTCCATAATGGACGACCTGGCCATTGGCGTTTTGGCCGAAAGGTTCCGCACAGAGCGGGCCGGCATTCTGCAAAAAGTAGAGGAACTGTGCTGGTCTGCGGACAAAAACCTGTATCGCGACGGCCCGGCCTATGAAGAGTATTCCCAGCACAGCCAAATGTGGGCGGTGCTTAACAGGCTTGCCACAGGCGAGAGGGCTAAAATGATCATGACCACCGCATTGGAAGACAAAACCCTTGTACCATGTTCTTTTGTTATGCAATACTTTATGTTCCGCGCCTTGGAAGAAGCGGATATGTACGAAGATACCCAACAACTGTGGCCGCTGTGGAAAGAGCTGCTGGAACTGGACCTTTCCACCGTGCCGGAAATACCGGGCAAGTACACCAGAAGCGACTGTCACGCATGGGGCGCGCTAATTTTATACGAATTACCCCGCAAATTCCTGGGCGTAATGCCCCTGGAGCCGGGCTACAGCAAAATTTCTATCCGTCCGATGGGCATGTTTATCAATGGCATTTCCGGTACGGTGCCCACTCCCCACGGCAATGTTACCGTGGCCTGGAACCTTGACGGCGGCAAGTTTAGCATAAAAGGAAACACGCCCGTGCCTGCGGAAGTTATTTTGCCGGATGGGACGAAGTATGATGTAGTAGGTGAGTTTAGTTATTAGTAGGTACAATTTGATTATAACCAAAGTTTATCTTGTGGGGCGGGCGTGTGTCCGCTACAATTAGGGCGTGTTCTTGTACTTATGAACACGCCCTAAACTATATACCAGGAGGCAAAAATGGTAGAACTTAAAAAAATTACAATAACATGCGGCAACATGCCGGAATGTATCTCGCTTGACATCGCGCCGGAAAAAAAGGATTTTGTTTATACAAACGCGATTATATTAGCCTTGGCTTATGACTACAACACAAGAGGTACGGCAATGGAGTGCCGCGCAATTTATACCGAAGGCAAATTGGTAGGCCTTATTTCGTATAATTATTATGTTGGCGACCCGGTATTTAAGGAAACTTGCTACCGTATCCGTCCGTTTATGGTGGACAAAAGCCACGTAGGCAAAGGGTACGAAGAGGCGGCACTTAAATTACTGTTAGATGAAATACGTACAAAACCCCATGGTGACGCAACCGCTATTTTCGCCACATACGACCCGGAAGAGGAAGATATGGTAAAACTGTATGAGTCTGTAGGGTTTGCCAGAACAGACATGAACTGGGAAGCCGAAGACCCGGATAACAACGATGTAATCACTCGCATTAGCTTATAGGAGGATAATCATGATAGAGCTTAGAAAAATCTCAATTTTAGATGACAACATGAAAGAATGCATCGCCCTTGATGTTTTGCCGGAACAGCGCAATTTTGTAGCAAGTAACGCAATTAGCCTTGCGGAAGCCTATGATGAAAACAAGGCCTATGCCGAAGGCACCGGGTTTAGCATTGCAGAGCCATTTGCAATTTACGAAAATGATAAAATGGTGGGCTTTATTATGTATGGCTACTTCCTGCCGGATGAAGACGAAGATGACGACGAGGCCTACAGCAAAGACGAACCTATTTATTATGTCTGGCGTTTGCTAATCGACAAAAACCATCAACGCCGGGGAGTAGGCCGCGAAGCATTGCGGCAGGTTATGGAAATGATCAAAGCCAAGCCCCATGGCGAGGCAACTTATTGTTATTCATCATACGAGCCTACAAATATAGGTTCCAAAACTACATTCGCATCCTACGGCTATGAAGAAGACGGCCGTGTACTTGGCGGCGAAACAGTTGCGCGGTATAAGTTATAAAAATTGCTATGAATTTTTTACCCCCTGATATCACGTTGGCAACGTGATATCAGGGGGTAAAGTTTATAATTCTGCAGAAGGTGTGTGAAATTGCGAAGTTTGGAAGTACCGTCTAGTCCGGAAGTGTAAGATTGTAGAATTTACGTACTTCCATAATTTTTAGATTAAATTCATTTACTGCTTCCAATGTGGGCTTGTTGCTTTCCATCCAATCCTTTACAATTTCCAACATTTCCTCTAGATTTTTTGGTCCTCCTGCACACATTATTTCCCCATTCTCTTTTTTGCAACGCACCCAATCGTGTTCTGTTCTGTCTATTTTTACATCATTAAACGCGACATTTTCATATAATGTTGATGAAATGTTAAATTTAATAGACCAGCCAGGGTTATCCAGTGTGTTAATACTTACTCCAAAGCCATGTTCCCAATTACCATTGCAGTTTGAGAGATACCATTGCTACAGCTATTTAATTTTGCTCACGTATAACCACTTCTACTTTTCAGCATAGCAAGCTTGTTTTGCAACAGAAATGTCTTTACACCAAATTTCTAGATAAAGCGGAAACATATTTATTTTGCAAACATAAAAGGTTATGCCGCTCTCTGTTTGAGTGCTAACTTCCA
>WQTQ01000159.1 GCA_009786175.1 Bacillota bacterium
ACGCCACATTTTGTTGGCGCGGCGTGACACTTGGCTACGAGTAATACTGATTCTATGCCCGGTTTGAATACCTTTGTCACATACTTCACATTTTGCCATGACTATTTTACCTCCAAGGATTTAAATTACAAGACAGGAGCAGAAGGATTTGAACCCTCGACATTCGGTTTTGGAGACCGACGCTCTACCAGCTGAACTATGCTCCTATGTAGAGTTTAAGCGTATAAGCAACTCAACAAAGGACATTATAGTAGGACACAGCCCATATGTCAATACGCCGCAAAAATTTTTCTTGCAATATTCACAAGGAAATGATATCTTCATTATTGTATGTTACTATACCGTATATTACTTTTTCTAAGGAGCGAGATCAATGACGGGTTATAATTATAGAAAAAACAAATCATTCTATTGTCATGATCGGCCTTTTATTTTAGATTCCGACAATCATATTTTATTTCCAATTATCCCCTGATGGTGTCTTAACAATGCCAACAGGGGTGTTTTTTATGGCATGTAAATATACCGTTTTGTTGTGGAGGCAACCATGAGAAAAGATTTACTTGGCATTCGCGATCTGTCACAGGAAGAAATTTTTTGTTTCCTAGAGGCTGCAAAGAAGCAAAAAGAAAAGGTCAAAAACCGTCATTTGCGGGGTAATTCCCTGACGGGGGCAAGCATTGCAACACTGTTTTACGAAAACAGTACCCGCACAAAAATGTCATTTTTGCTTGCAGCAGAGTACTTAGGGGCTTACGCCGACGACTTAAACATTTCAACCAGCAGCGTTGCCAAAGGTGAAACCTTAATTGATACCGGCCTAACCTTGGAAGCCATGGGCGTAAACGCGATAATAATACGTCACAGCATGGTTGGCTCTGCCCATTTGCTGGCACAGAATGTTAAATGTTCTGTTATCAATGGCGGCGACGGGTCTAACGAACACCCTACCCAGGCCCTTTTGGATATTTTTACTATGTGGGAACATATGCACGAATTCAAGGGGCTTAACGTTACAATAGTTGGTGATGTGGCAAACAGCCGTGTTGCACGCAGTAATATTTTTGCCCTAAATAAGCTGGGGGCCAAAGTTATCGTTGCCGGGCCCGCAACACTTCTAAGCGGCAATATGTGCGCCTTCGGTGTTACCGTAACAACCAATGTGGCTGATGCTGTCAAAAACGCGGACGTCGTAATGGGGCTGCGGGTCCAGCTAGAGCGGCACAAAGCCTGCCAGTTCCCATCGCTGCATGAATACGCGCATTTTTTCGGCATAAATACGGAGCTGCTAAAGCACACAAGAAAAGACGCGATAATCATGCACCCGGCACCGGTAAACCGCGGAGTAGAAATTTCCAGCGGAGTAATGGATTGCGAAGCGTCTGTAATTTACCGGCAAGTTGAAAATGGCGTAGCAATGAGAATGGGGATTTTAGAAACATTGATAAATAAGTAGCCACAGGAGGGAAACCATGATCATTACAAAAAATTTAGTAATTACAAACGGGCGTATTATAGACCCATCGGTAAACCTGGATACTAAAACGGATATTTTAGTCCAAGACGGCAAAATAGCAGAAATCGCGCCCTCAATATCTGTAAAAGAAAACACTGAAATAATTGACGCAACCGGCTGTTGGGTGACTCCCGGCTTAATTGATATGCACGTACACCTGCGCGACCCGGGTCAACGCCATAAGGAAACCATCGTCACAGGCACACGAGCTGCTGCGGCAGGCGGCTTTACAACAATCTGCTGCATGCCCAACACAAGCCCCGTAATGGACAACGAAGTTGTGGTGGAATACGTAACATCTAAGGCCGCTAAAGAAGCCATAGTAAATGTACTGCCAATTGGCAGTATAACCAAAGGGCTTGCAGGGGAAGAACTTTCCGCTATTGGCGAGATGAAAGACGCCGGAATTTGCGCTGTCAGCGATGACGGCAAAACCGTAGAAAACCCTTCCCTATACAAAACCGCCATGAAATATGCTGCTATGTTCGGCTTACCAATTCTTGCCCATTGCGAAGACCTGCGCCTTGTGGGCAAAGGCCAAATAAACGCAGGCCCCCACGCAGAACTTATGGGCTTTAGGGGAATCGCGCCCGAAGCAGAGGAAATTATCATTGCCCGGGACATTATTTTGGCGCGGGTTACAGGCGCGCAACTGCACATCTGCCATGTGAGTACGGCGGAAGGGGTCGCGCTAATCCGTGTGGCGCAAGAGGCAGGGCTTCCCGTAACGGCAGAAGTTTGCCCCCATCATTTTACATTAATAGACGAAAATATAACCGAATACGACGCCAACTTTAAAATGAGCCCGCCGCTTCGCAGCCGCAAAGACCGTGACGCCCTTCTACAAGGCCTGCAAGACGGCACAATTGGCGTAATTGCAACGGACCACGCCCCCCATCACGAAGACGAAAAAAATTGCGAATTTGAAGATGCGATGAACGGAATTGTAGGACTGGAAACGGCTGTACCGCTGGGCATAACAGAACTGGTGCTAAAAGGAAAGTTAACTCCAAGCAGGTTAATAGCCGCACTTTCAACCAACCCCGCTAAAATTTTAAAGCTGAACAAAGGAACATTGCAACCGGGCGCAGATGCAGATATTACAATAATAAACCCCGATGATACGTATGTAATTGACAAAAATAAATTCCATTCCAAAAGCCGCAACACACCTTTTCACGGACTTGAAGTAACCGGGCGTGTGACACATACCATAGTTGGTGGAAAGGTTGTGTATGAACTGCGAAAGAGCCTAAACTACATCCATATGGACAAAATAAAAACATAGGAGGGGTACAACTTATGACTTTTCAAACAGAAAGAATTTTGACTAACACAGAAATTGCGCCGGACATTTTCTATATGACTGTTTACGCACCGGAAATTGCCGCCGTAGCCCGGGCCGGGCAATTTGCCATGTTAAACCCGGACAGAAGCGAACTGCTTCTGCCGCGCCCTATCAGCATCTGCGATGTTGACAGATATGAGCTGCGGTTCGTATACCAGGTTGTTGGTGCAGGCACTAAAGCTATGTCGCAAATGCAAGTCGGCAGCTATGTGAAAATTTTAGCTCCACTGGGCAAAGGCTTTTTTGCATACCCGCAAAAATCCACTTTAATGTCCGAAGAGTTAGCATCAACGCAGCGTGCAATATCCAATTTAGAAAACGTCGCGATTGTAGGCGGCGGAATTGGTACCCCTCCCCTTCTCTACCTTGCTAAAACTTTAAAGTTTGTAGGCGCGAAAGTAGATGCATACTTGGGCTTCCGCTCTAACCCAATATTGTTGGACGAATTCAAAAGCATAGTGGATAATTTACACATAGCCACGGAAGACGGCAGTGTAGGGCACATGGGCGATGTTTTGCAAGTTTTGCAAAAGGAAAACCAAATCTACGACGAAATTTTTGCATGCGGTCCCCGCCCAATGCTTGGTGCCTTGGCAAAATACGCCCGGTCAAAGGAAATCCCCTGCCAAGTTTCTATGGAAGAGAGAATGGCGTGTGGCCTTGGCACCTGCGTGGGCTGTGTATTGGAAATAGGCAGCACATATCTAAGAATTTGCACAGAAGGGCCGGTGTTTTACAGTGACAAAATTAACTGGGAGTATTAAGACAAAAGCCGCAGAGCTTGGCTACAGCGGCTGTGGCATAATCCCTGCTGTGGTTTTTGAAGAATACCATCAAGTATTGGACGAACACATCAAAAATTTCCCGGAGTCAAAGGAAATCTACGAATCCAGGCGGGGCTACGCCAACCCGCCGGAAGGCGCGAAGTCAATAATTGTTTGCGTTCGCGGGTATAATCATTATAAAGTTCCCGAGACGTTAAAGGGGCGTGTTGGCAAACACTACATGTTCCATGGGGAAATTCCATATTCACAGGCCTACCGCAGTAAGGCGGAATTTGAAGCATTCTTTCAGCTGTCCGGGATGCACGTAATTAAGTCACACGCAATACCCATGCGCCTGGCGGCAGTAAAGGCCGGCCTTGGCAAAATAGGGCGCAATAACTTCCTATTCACACAACAGCACGGTTCCTACACCTGCATAGACGCCTGGTTTGTAGATGCAGAATTGGAATACGAACCCCCTGCCGACTGTACAGTAGTACCCGGGTGCCACGAAAATTGCCAAAAATGTATCACCGCTTGCCCAACAAAGGCACTGTGCAGCAGTTTTTCTATGAATTGGAGCAAGTGTGTAAACCCGCTTATGTATGCAAAGGAACCTTTAATTGAAGAAACCAAGGCACAAATGGGCCAGTGGGTATACGGCTGTGATACTTGTCAGGACGTATGCCCGCTAAACAAAGGCAAGTTAACCGGGCAGGAAGACTTCCTGCTGCTGGAGCAATTTGCGGAACACTTACAGCCGGAAAAAATACTTGCCATGAACGAAGAGGATTATGCGAACATTATATTGCCCCGCTTATGGTACGCGGGCAAGGACGGCCTGGAAACATGGAAGCGAAATGTACGCCGTGCGTTAGAAAACCGGAGGGAATTATGATATATAACCGATTAAACGTAAACATTGCCGGGGTAGAACTGAAAAACCCCGTTATAACCGCGTCAGGCACGTTCAACAGCGGCAAGGAATACAGCCGTCTTCTTGATTTAAACAAGCTTGGTGCCATAACAGTCAAAGGTGTTTCCCACGAGCCGTGGCCGGGCAACCCGCCGTCCCGCACGGCAGAGACTTATGGCGGAATGCTTAACGCCGTAGGCCTGCAAAACCCCGGCGCAAAGGCCTTTATTAAAGATGATTTGCCATTTTTGCGGCAGTACGACACAAAAGTAATCGTAAACCTGTGCGGCAAAACCAAGAATGAATACATTGCCGTTGCCCGTGATTTTGCGGGTGCGAAAGGTGTAGACTTGTTCGAGCTGAATATTTCCTGCCCAAATATAAATTCAGGCGGCATGGCAATGGGTACAGACCCAAAAATGACGGAACGTATAACCCGGCAAATAAAGAGGCACACGAAAATTCCCGTAATTGTCAAACTTAGCCCCAATGTAACAGACATCGCCGAAATTGCAAAAGCCGCAGAAGCGGGCGGTGCGGACGGAATTAGCCTAATTAACACAATTTTGGGCATGAAAATTGATGTGCATAAAAAAGCACCCGTACTTGGTAACAAATTTGGGGGCTTGTCCGGGCCTGCAATTAAGCCTGTAGCCGTACGAATGGTTTACCAGGTTGCAAAAGCAGTAAACCTGCCGATTATAGGCATGGGCGGCATTACTACCTGGGAAGATGCAATCGAGTTTATTATGGCAGGCGCAACCGCCGTGGCCGTCGGCATGGCAAACTTCGTCAACCCGCTCGCAACAATGGAAATTTTGGACGGCATTGATGCCTACATGGATATGTACAACATCAAACATATCAGCGAGATAAGGGGAATCATAGAATGACAAAGATGACCGCATACAAAGGCGAATTTATCGAATTTATGGCCCGCTCCGGTGTGCTGACTTTTGGGGAATTTAAAACAAAAAGCGGTCGCTTAAGCCCATATTTCGTAAACACGGGCAATTACCGTACCGGCGCGCAAATGGCAAAACTGGGGGATTACTACGCCTCCTGCTACATGGACAAAATAGAGAAACCTGTAGACACCCTTTACGGCCCCGCTTACAAGGGAATCCCCCTGGTTGTAGCGGCTGCAACATCTCTATACCGCAACCACGGCATGGACATCCCCTTCTGCTTTAACCGAAAGGAAGCCAAAACCCACGGCGAAGGCGGCGTTATTATTGGCAATAAACCAAAACAAGGCGATAACGTTGTAATAGTCGAGGACGTTATTACAGCCGGAACCGCCTTGCGGGAAACAATGGACATTCTAAAGTCAGAAGTCGGTGACGTAAAAATTCAAGCGTTAATCATTCAAGTGGACAGAATGGAACGGGCCGCAGGGGATCTTTCTGCCATACAGCAAGCCGAACAGGACTTTGGTATTACCGTGCATTCCATTGTAACTGTGCGAGATATTATCGGGCATTTATATGGCAGGGAAGTTGGTGGTACGGTGCTGATAGACGACGCAATGAAGACGAAAATGGAGCAATATTTACAGGAGTACGGTGTAAATTAATCATCCCTGCCCTTACGCTTTTGTAAAGCCTGGGTTAGCAAGTATTCAATCTGACCGTTAAGCGAGCGGAATTCACCTTCTGCCCAAGCAGAAAGTTCGTTATACAAAGAAGCAGAAAGCCTTAGGGGAATCTGCTTCTTTTTTTCTTGCTTCTCGGGCAATTTTTTTTCTTTTTCCATTTTAGTACAACGAGCCGCTGTTAATTACGGGCTGGGCCTCCGAGTTTGAGCAAAGCACAACCAGAAGATTGCTTACCATCGCGGCTTTTCTTTCTTCGTCAAGTTCTACGACATTGTTTTCCGACAGCTTTTTCAACGCTGTTTGGACAATGTACACCGCGCCGTCCACTATGGTTTGTTTAGCGTCTATCAGCGCACTGGCCTGCTGTCTTTGCAGCATTGCGGCGGCAATTTCCGGCGCGTAGGAAAGGTTTGTTATTCTTGCGTCCATTATTTCCATACCCGCAAATTCTACCTTGGCTTGAATTTCATCTTTTAGGCGCATTACAACTTCATCGGACGCGCTTCTCAGGCATTTATCCTCGCTTTGGCCGTCGCGGGGCAGGTCATAAGGGTACTGGCTTACGATATTTCTTAGGGAAGAATCGCACTGGATGGAAAGGAATTCGATAAAATTGTCTACGTTAAACATTGCTTTTGCCGTGTCCACTATCCGCCAAACAACTACAGTGTCGATAATTACCGGGTTGCCCAGCAAGTCGTTAATTCGTTGTTTGTCGTTGTTTAGCGTTTTTGCTTTTAGGGAAATTCTTTTGTTAACGCCCAGGTTGCCAAGGGAACTTAGAGTATTGTCGATGTCGCTAATCCCGGTTTTGCTTGGCTTGGAAATATTTGCGGCACCGGATGTGGGCTGCCCTGTGTCGCTTTTAAATGCTGTGGAAAATGGGTTTACAAAGAAAAACCCGGGCCCGTGTAAAGTGCCGTTGTATTTGCCCAAAAATACAAGAACATAAGCCTCCTGAGGGCGTAGTGTGCAACAGCCTGCGTAAATAACCCACGAAATAACTGTTGCGTAAATAAAGCACACTACAAGGAGGAGTACATTGTCCCCCGCCCCATTTACAAAGCCCAACACAATTCCCCCAATGGACGCAAGCAGTAGTAATGTGTTAATTACTAAAATTGGTAAACCTGCAGTACTCCACGCTTTTTTCTCTACGATGTTAGAAAAAGTTTCATTTCTCATGGTATAGCTCCTTTCGGTTATTTTGATATCAAAATGATATCACATTGTTTTTCTACTGTCAAGAAAAATTTTTCACCCCCTGATATCACATTCATCAATATGATATCAGGGGGTAAGTTAAATACCAGGTAGGAACAATCCCACAAAATTCATGATTGAAATTTGCACCCAAATATGATACATTTAATAATAACTTTTGATCGAAAGGTGGTGAGAGGTATGAAACAATCTTATTTTACAGGCGTTATGGAATTATTTCCCGGTAGTGATGTCGTCCGTAAATACTCATTCAAAGCAATGCGTTTAGGGGATAACTATGCCCATTTGGCTGTTATTTGCCCTATTCGCGCAGCACTTTTTGCACTGTTAAGGGTGGAGTCTGCCCTTTTGGCAGTTGCAAATCGTCAGCTGGCTCATGGTTTTGTTATTTCAAGGGAGAAGTCTGCCCTTTTCGCAAACAAGATTGTTTTGAATGCCTGTCACCACATATAGCGGCTTAATTTCCGCTCCTTTGTGTTTGGTAGCCCTGCGCAGACAAAACGGTCTGTACAGGGTATTTTTATGCGCAAATATAAAGGAGATTTTATTATGATTGATATAGCGGTAAACGAATTGCATAAATATTACGGCTCAAACCATGTGCTGAAAGGCATTACGTTTGAGGTTTACAGTGGTGAAAAAATTGGGTTACTTGGCAAGAACGGCTCGGGTAAAACCACGCTGTTCAAAATCATCGCGGGGGATGAGCTTTACGAAAGCGGGAGTTTGTCCAAAGCATCGGGTAAAAAGGTGGAAATTCTTGCTCAAATTCCTGACTTCGGCGAAACCGATACGGTGGAGGACATTTTGTATTCATCCTTCGCCGAGATTATCGAAATTGGGGAAGCGATGAAAAAAATCGAGGGAAGCTTCGCCCCGGGTTGCATGGGCGGACAGCAGGCGCAGCTTGCAACCAGCCAGTCTGCGTTGCAACAATATGGGAAATTGATGGGGGAGTATGAACGGCTCGGAGGATATGAAGTAGATGTCCGGGTAGAAAAAATCTGCGGCGGCATGAATATCGGGGAAAATTTACGCAAAAGCCCGTTCAGGCTATTAAGCGGCGGCGAAAAAACGAGGGTGAACTTGGCGCGGATTCTTTTGCGTGACTGCGATATTCTACTACTTGACGAGCCTACGAACCATCTTGACTTGACTTCGCTTGAATGGCTTGAAAAGTTTCTGCGTGATTTCAAGGGAACAGTCTTTGTTATATCCCACGACAGGGTTTTTCTTGATAACGTGGTTACGCGGATTATCGAACTTGACGGCGGCAGGGCAAATTTCTATTCCGGCAACTATTCGTTTTACGTTGAGGAAAAAGAACAGCGATACCTTACGCAAGCAGAGCAATATAAGCAACAGCAAAGAAAAATTAAGCAGCTTCAAAAAGCCATTGCAAGGTTGAAAGTGTGGCATAGCCTCAACAGCACTTCCGGCCACGACAAGCGGTTCAAGGCCATCGAGAAAAGCATCGAGCAAATGGAAAAAGTCGAAAAACCTATTACGTCAAAGAAAATGGCAGAGGATTTCAACAGCGGCGGTCATGCGGCGAAGCAGCTTGTATCGTTCGATTCCGTAATCAAAGGCTATGGAACGAATGTGCTATTGGATGATGTCAGTATTATCATCGGTAGAAACGACAGCATCGCCTTAATCGGCGCGAACGGCTGCGGCAAAACCACGCTTATACGGCTGATAATGGACGAAGAACCCTGCGACAGCGGTATTGTAAAAGTAAGCACCAACGTAAAAATTGCGTATATGCCGCAAATTATCCGATTTGATGATGAAAACGCGACGATTCTTGAAGCCTTACGCAATGTAACAGGGCTGCCCGAAGAAAGAAACCGCGCTATTCTCGCCGGTTTCCGTTTTAAAGCCCCGGATGTAATAAAAAAAGTCGGCAACCTTTCCGGCGGCGAAAAAAGCCGCTTAAAGCTGTGCCTGCTTATGCAGAACAAAGCGAATTTTTTGATTCTTGACGAACCGACAAACCATCTTGACATAGAATCGCGCGAATGGATTGAGGAAGCCGTAGCCGACTTCGAGGGGACAATGTTGTTCATATCCCATGACCGATATTTTTTGAATAAGTTCGCATCGCGGATATGGAGCATGAAGGACGGCAGGATTACCGATTTCCACGGTAGTTTTGATGATTTCTTGAAATTTTCGGCGAATGACAACAAGACCAATTTACCTGTAACCGACAAGAAAAAGAAGAAACCCGCCGTTAAACCTAAGCAGCCGCCCGTCAAAAAAGTATCGGTAGAAACGTTAATTTACGAAGCGGAAACGGAACTGGGAAAAGTTAATGCTGAAATAGAAGCAGGAATATTAAGTACCGACTATGAACGGCTAAAACCGATGTACGAAAAAAAACAAGAGCTTGAAGAACAGATTGAAGCCCTGTACAGCGAATGGACAGAAGAAGGCGAGAACGGGGGCCATGGCAATGCATAAATACATCATAACCGCCCGCACAGCTTTACACGCCCAAACCAACGGCGGGATTATCTATATGTTTCCGCAAATTCTAATAAAAGTCATATACCTTGTTCCGCTGATGTTTATATGGCGCATTATTACGGCAGACGGTATTGACGCGGGTATGACCTTAACACAGCTTTTAACCTACACCTATGTAAACGCACTGCTGGCGCATATCACCATCGTAAGCACTTTTATTAACGACTGGGACTCGGCGGGCAATGTCATACCCCTGTTTACCCGCCCCATGTCGGTTTTCGGGCAAGTTATTTCGCGCACGGTTGGCGAATGGGTTCCGACGCTGCTTATGTTCACCCTGCCAATGGCAATCGTCGCGCCGTTTTTCGGGATACAAATTGTCCCGCAGACAGTTTGGGTAATCCCGTCGCTGATTTTATGCGCGTCGCTGGGCTTTGCCTTAGAATTCATATTTTTCTGCTTTACCTTAAAAGTCCGGCACGTTGTATGGCTGATGTGGGTTATTCGCGGGGCAGTCGTTTCATTTTTTTCCGGAACGGTCATCCCGTTCAGGATACTGCCCTTTGGCATGGACAGATGGATGGTCTATCAGCCTTTCGGAAGCCTTGGCGGCGCAACCCTTTCACTTTACGTTGGCACCACCGAACCGTTACAGATTATCTCAATACAAATATTTTGGAACGTTGTTTTATGGAGCATAGCGGTTGTATGGTTTAAAAAATCACGAGAAGGGATGGTGAGCTTCGGTGGGTAAAGTTACATTAATACGCTGGCTTCAGATTCTTGGCATATACGCAAAAATGGATATGGCGGCGTTATTCCGCGACACAAAATTCATGTTGGTTGCCTTGCTTGCGGACATAGCCTCGGACATATCTGCAATATCCGGTATATTTCTGCTTGCGTGGCGGTTTGACGGCATCGGCGGCCTTGATAGGTTTGAAATACTGTTCATGCTTGCTTACGGAAGCGTCGTAAACGGCGTAATCGGGGTTATAGACCGCGGCAACGCATCATTTCCGAGCCGTATCATTGGGCGCGGGCAATGGGAGCATATGTTTATCATGCCGTTACCATATACCGTGCAAATGTTTGGTTTCTTCCCGTTTACATGCTCCGGCAGGTTTGTTTCGGGCGTTATCTTGATGGCCGCAGCTGTAATCAATTTGCCCGCCTTGCCCGTTTGGTGGATTGCCTTGTTAATCGGAAATATACTCATCAGCATAATCATCGTTGTGGCTTTGTCATATCTCGTGTCCAGTACGGCGTTTTATGCCCCAGTACAATGCGAGGAAATATCAAGTTCGGTAAGGTACAGCGTGGAATATACCGCCACATTTCCGTTGTCGGGTATGCCGCTTTACATGAGAATGCCGCTGCTGACCATTTTCCCGGCCGGACTGATTGCGTGGCTACCCACGTTGATTATCCTTGGCAAAGTACCGGCATTCACAAACCTCTACCCAATACTATTCGCGGTGCTGTTATCGCTTACCGCCGCACATTTCTTCAAGAAAGGATTCAAATATTATGTCAAAAAAGGGATTAACCGTTACCACGCAGGCGGACACCGCAGTTAAGGCACGAAACACTGCTGTTTATGTAGACGGTGTAACAAAAGTATTCGAGCAATGGCAGCGTGAAAATGCGGGCAAAGCTCTGTTCAAAAATTTATTTAAGCCGCAGAAGAAAATCGTTACCGCTTTAGATAACGTGACATTTATTGCAGAGCGCGGCGAATTTATTGCATACGCCGGGCCAAACGGCGCAGGAAAAAGCACAACCATGAAACTGCTTGCGGGAATGCTTCAACCGACAGTAGGAAACGTTAGCGTGTTGGGTATGTCGCCCGAAAAAGACCGCATAAAACTAATGGGCAAACTGGGCGTATTATTTGGCAACCGTACGGAATTGTGGTGGGACCACCCTGTATCACAAAGTTTTGAGTGGAAAAAGGTTGTTTGGGATATTCCGGACGAAGTTTACAAACGTAATCTTGAGATGGTTGTGGAATTACTGGACATCGGCGGTTTGCTAAAAACCTTCGCCCGTGAATTATCCCTCGGCCAGCGCATGAGGGCCGACCTTGCAATGATGCTGTTACACTCGCCAGAGTTAATTTTGCTTGATGAACCGACGCTTGGGCTTGATGTTGTGGCAAAGCGGCAAATGATAGATTTTCTCAAAAAGATTAA
>WQTQ01000160.1 GCA_009786175.1 Bacillota bacterium
CACATTGGGATATTTGTTAAAGACATCGAAAAATCTATGGATTATTACAAACGCCTTGGGTTTACCGTAGACAAGGAAGAACAGCTTCATATCCGCCTTGCTTTTATAAGCGCAGGCAACTGTTTAATTGAATTGGTAGAGCAAAAAGATTTGCCTCCGCGTCCCGCAGGCGTTGTTGACCATGTTGCCATGGTTGTAGACGATATTGATGCCGCAATCGCAAACGCAAAAGCCAACGGTATAAATATCGATGAATCTACTGTAGGCACTGTGCCTATCCTAGGGGGCGTAAAAAATGTGTTCTTCGACGGCCCGGATGGGGAAAGACTGGAGTTTTTCGAATACTGCAGCAAAAATTGACACTAAATCCCGCTTCGGCTAATTGAAGCGGGATTTTTTTGGCACTATATACCATTGTAAAATACAGGATAAGTGTTATATAATTGTAATCAAGTTACAATAAGTTACATAAAAGTACATAAAGGAGGTGTGTTTTTTTGACGGGGGATGTATGTATGTTTCGCTTGCTTAAAAGCATAAACTTAGGGAGGTTTTACAATGAATTACAGCAAGATCAAGCCTTTGTGTCAAAAGGCTTTAGCCATTGTAATGGCAATAATTCTCATCATCACCCTTACGCCAAAACTGCCAATTACCGAAGCGGCAGAAAAAATTTCTAACCCGGACAGGATTGGTGGTGTAGACGGTATTGACCCAAACCCAAATGTTGGACGCCACAATAGCTATGCCTGGGCCGGTGAAATGTTCCGGCAAACAGATGGTGATTATCTATGGGTTGGTATGAACAGAGACCTTGGGGCAACTGTAATTGGCATCGCGGATATAGACCCTGTGCTGCTGCCGGTATTATTCCAGATGCTTAACATTCCTTTACCCAGCAATGACAGAGCCGGAAGAATATACCGGCAGCGGGCATCCGACCCTTACGCCCCTTGGGAGCTAATGTACGCGGATACTTCCGTAAGCGGTTTCCGCAGGATGATACTTTTTAACGATGAGCTATTTGTTCTTGGGGGGTTAACAAATACGCCAGTTGCCAATTATTCATCTGTATTGCGCTTTTCCAGAGACTTTAGGCCCGGCGACAGGCCTGATGTTGTTATATGGGAAACACTGCCGGAAGGACGGCATGAACACTTTAGAGCCGCCACGGTGTTAGATGACAGGCTGTATATAGGAACCTTTGATTCCAGGCTGTATGTAACAGACGGAAGCGGTCTGCAAAGCCTAACTCCTAATTCCGGGGATAATATGCCTGGGTGGGATCTTGCTTTTGACCTAAGAAGTACCGGAATTACTTCAAACGAAGGTATATGGGATATTATAGCGTTTGACGGCTCTATATATGTTTTTACTGCAATTGCAGAGGCCGCGACAGGACAAGCTATAAGAGGCTTTCGTGTAATCAAACTTACACCGGGGCCATATGGCTATACATTTGAGCATATTGTAGGCGGGCCATACGCCAGGTTTCCATATGGAATGGGAATACCGGGAAATGTAGCGGCATCCGGTTTTTTGTCTACGTCATTTGACCGGGAGTATGTGTACGTAAGCACATTTGCCAACGGCCCCGTCATACTGGCAGGTCTTGGAGCCGGTGCAAAAGATCGTATACTCCGCTATGTTTATACCCCTGCACAAATTTACAGGTTTGACAGATACGGTAACTGGCAAGTAGTTGTCGGCGACACAACAGGCCCCCGTGTGGCCGTAGATATAAACGGGGTCCCGGTTCCTCATGTCGGCAACCATCGCGCCGGGTTTTCTCTTATGCCTAACGACCGCTTTAACACATCATTTAACCAATATATAT
Organism: Bacillota bacterium; assembly: GCA_009786175.1. Next base: position 1,838 of record WQTQ01000160.1, read on the forward strand.
GGTGGATGGCAGAACACAACGGCAGACTGTATGCAACCACATGGAATATGGCTTCTTTCCGGGACTACTACGCCCCTATCAGTGTGCAGCATATTGGAAGGGTTGTAGAAGGCTCGGCACCTGTATTATTGCAGGAACATAATATGGAGATTTTGCATGTTTTACACCATATGCTTGCCCGCGATTCTCACAGGATTGACTTTAATTCCCTTGGGGCGGCCATTGACGCCCATTTGCTTGCCGCAGAGAACAGAGCTGCCATGCCCAGTGACATATTCAGTATCATATTTGAAAGCGATGTTATTAGCGGCGGAACCGTTGAGGATGCAGTTATCTATGAAGACTCTAACACAGAAAACGATTACACATATATTGATTACGACAAGGATTGCGACGAAGATTACACATATGCTGATTACGATGAGGATTATGATGAAGACTACGATGAAGATTATACAACCGATATTCCTTCAGAGGACGTAAACACAGAAGGTGACTGCTCATATTCTGACAGCGATGAAGATTACAGCGACGCTTATGAAAATGATACAGCCTACATTCCTTCGGAGGATGCAAATACCGAGGGGGGTTACTCATATACCGGGACTGATGAAGATACCGCTTATGTATACGTGTACGCAGAAGACACCACTGATACGTATGTACCGGCAGAGATTGAAAGTTTCTTTATAATTCCACATAACTTTGATACCTATTTCCCAAGTTATACAAGCTGTACACCGACAGAAAGCTACAGTGAATCAGTTGCGGTAACAGTACCGGGCACATACATCCCGTGGGGTGTCACTGCAGCTGTTGAAGAAATTGCAGTTTTTGAAGAAGTTGTAGTTTTTGAAGAAATTATAGTTGTTGAAGAAGTTGTAGTTTCCGAAGAATATACAGCAGTCGAAGAAATCTATTCCCCTCCGTTTATATATTTACCGGTTTATGACTTTTTAACAGACATTGCACCTTTTACGACTACGCAAAACCATAGGGAAGTGGTAGAAGGCCTTGTGCAAATAATTGCGGCGCACCTGCCGTCAGCGGATTTTAGGCACTCTATATTCGCACTGACAGACATAATTATGGAAGTTATCGACGCGGTAGGTGTAGGTAATCAAATTCTTACTACGCGCCAAATTGCAGCACATCTTGTAAATGAGTACGCATTTAACTCTCAAATTTTTGCAGATGTGTCGCAGCCACTTGGGTTTGGCTTGTACGTAAGTACAGACGGGCGTAACTTTGAGGCCGTAACGGTAAATGGCTTTGGCGACAGATATAACTATGGCGGGCGCGTACTTGTTCCTTCCGAACACGGTATGCACCTTCTAACGGCAAACCCTTACTACGGCGGTCAAGTATGGAGAGCGGACCCTATAAGCTTAGGCCTTTATCCCAACGCACCAAGAGAACTGACAATTGGAAGGTCTACAACCCAAGCCATGACCGTTCTTGCAAGAGATATTGGTTCAGCCAATAGCCGCCTTAGCGTAAGTTACGACAGCGAATTGGTTCTGGTAAACCTTATGAGACGCCCAACCAGGACATTTTCTAATTTTACATGGGATAATCAGGTAGTATTTGATTTAGAAAGAGAAATATGGCGTCATTACCCAACACAAATAGAAACAAGGCATCAATCTGTTATGTACGATGTAATATTTACAGCACTTAATCCCGGGCAGCAAGACCTTACACTGGAATTTACGTTTGGCAGTGCAACCGCATCACGAACGATAGACCTTACTGTCGAGTTCCAAGGGTTTGCCGACAGAGCAGAACTTTCGGAAGCCATAAGCCAAGCAAGTGTACGTGTCCGCGGAAATTATACACCGGAAAGCTGGGGCACTTTCCTTACCGCATATATGGACGCGGTAACGGCATACAATAATGCAGCCGCAACTCAAGCTGAAGTGAATACTGCCTTACGAAACCTTAATGCTGCCGTTGACGCTCTTGAACTGGCCACAGCACCCGAAGGTTTTAGGATTATTACCACAGAAGCACAGTTAAGAGCTATGACAAGGCGCGGTGACTACTGGCTTGCAAATGACATTGTACTGACAAGACGCTGGACGCCGATTGCAAACTTTGAGGGTACCCTGCACGGTAACGGAAGAACAATCAGCAACCTGGAAGTAAGCGGCGGTACAAACCAGGGTATGTTCCGCAGACTTTCTTCCGGCGCAGTAATCAGAGATTTGAAAATAGAAGTAGGCCCTGCAGGCGTACGGGGGACAAACAATGTAGGCGTTTTGGCAGGCAGAACCGAAAATGCAACCATAATGGGTGTCCGTGTTGAGATTGGGCATGACGGCGTTGTGGGCAACCGGTTTGTAGGCGGGTTGGTAGGCAGCGCAAGGCGCACTATTATTGTAGGCAGCCTTGTATACGGACACAATGGCCTTAGCGAAATCTACCTTAACCACCCGGAACCAAATAACATTATTGCCGTAAGGGGCAACAACAGAGTAAGAAGCAGTGTTGGAGGTATTGTTGGTGACATAAGGCTTTCGACGGTAGCCAACAGCGCGTCTTATGTAAATGTCACAGGATACACCAGTGTTGGCGGATTTGTGGGCAGTATGGGCTCCACTGTTATTTCCGACTCCTTTGCCAGAGGATTTGTTCTTGGACGCACTACCTATTCCCGCGGGGTACACCAGCGCGGCCAGCGTATCGGCGGCTTTATCGGCGTAAGCTCCGGCAGAGGTGCTATTGTTGAGAATGTTTATTCTTCCGGTGTTGTGCAAAGTAATGGGCGTAGGCGAATTAACCCGTTCATTGGTCAAGCCGACAGAAACCTTATGGCCCGGGGCTTAAACTTCTACGACCGTGATGCGGCGCGCAACTCTACAGAAAGCGTTCAAGATTTACACAATATTGTACCCGCCAGTGTTGCAGGTGCCATAAGAGGCGGCCTATTGGGCGAAAGCAGACAGAATCTGTCTACCCGCGCAACATTTACAACATTAGGTGCAAATTGGGATTTTGAATCCGTTTGGACAATAGGGTTATTCCATAACACACCTTTCTATACCCGTACCTTGCCGCACTTTATTGCCGGAATCGCTCTTGCATCCAGGCCTCCTGTTGTTGGCACAGTCAATTTTGTCAGCGGGGAAATTTCGGGCATAGGAAACAGCCCGGACGCAACAATCCGTGTAGAATTGCCTGACGGTACCGAACTTGAAACAACAACAGACAGGAATTTGAAATGGTCTGTAACCATACCGCAAAATGTGACCTTGTATGAAGGCGACGAAATTATTGTAACCCAGCAAGAAATTGGCCTGCCGGAAAGCAGCGAAGCGGTATCATATGTACAAATTGAACGCCCTGTAGATATTTCGGCCCAAATTGAAGCGGAAAACCTATCCGGTGCAACCGGCCAAAATAACCCGGGTGACATGATAAAGTACAGCATAACCATTACAAATGACGGCAGCGAAAGTGTACGCACAGACCGTATTCACCTAACCGTCGCATTACCTGACGACGTTACATTCTTGCAGAACAGTGTTCGCATTGTAACCGAAAACGATAACGGCGACGAGGTGATGATTGGCGTTAACAGAAATACAAGCGGCATATCTACCCGCGGCCACAACTTTATCGCCAATACCCGTAATTTAGAGATAAGGCTTGGAGATTTTAGGCTGTACGGCAGCGAAAGTGTAACCATAGTATTTGAGACTACAGTTAACGCAGGTACCGGAAATCCGGCTCTTGATGCAGTTGAAGCAAACATAGCTGTTGGCAGAGTTGGCGTTAATTCCCCGTATAATATCGTTCACACTGTTGTGCGAATCGAAGAATAGTAAGTAAAAATGTAAAGCACCCCCTGATATCACATTACCAAACGTGATATCAGGGGGTGTACTTTTTGAATTTTCTTTTCATATTTTACGCACTATGTTATCATGTATTGTGAAAATTGGAAATGCATTCAATGTCAAAAAAGGAAAGCAGAGGATATTTTTATATGCAAAGGCGAATGCTGAATAAGCAGAATATTTTCTTTGTGGTTACCACACTGGCAATGGTTGGTATGGTCTTGTTCGGGTTAAGCGGCAACCCTCAATTTGCCAACCGCCAAAACGGGTCCACTTCTTTCCTGTCTGCCCGTGTTGTAGAAATAGTAGATGATCAAACCGGGTTAAACGAAGCAGGTGTCCGTGTGGGGCGGCAGCAGCTTATGGTTAGGTTGTTGTCGGGGCCGCGCAGGGGCGACATTGTATCGGCTCAAAACATGCTGTTTCCCATCGAACACGCAGTTTACGCGCAAGTAGGACAGCGTCTGATTATATTTTTCGAACAGCTGCCCGGTGCGCCGGATTACGACTATTTTGCCCATGTGCAAAGTTATGACCGGTCTATGGGAATTTACATAGTAATTCTTTTATTTATCGGGCTTTTAGCCGTAGTTTTTGGAAAGACCGGCTTGCGTGCCGGTTTTGGATTAGTTTTCACATTTATTATTCTTATATTCCTGCTGCTGCCTTTGATTGTAAACGGCGGGCCGCCTGCCATACTTACGGTTTTATGTGCCCTTTGTATTATAGTCGTTTCCCTGATTGCCATCATGGGTTTCCAGAAAAAGACCTATGTAAGTATTGTAGGGGCGTGTATCGGCATTGGGTTTTACAGTTTATTTTATGTAGTCATAAGCGCGGCACTTCGGATAACCGGCTTTAATGTGCAGGAAGTTGATTTGCTTATCGTCGCAGGATTTCATATTGGCGTAAGCCAGCTGTTGTTTTCTGCAATATTAATTGCTTCCCTGGGTGCTTTAATGGACGTTGCGGTATCAATTGCCTCTGTCACGGCAGAACTTAGCGCAGCAAACCCAAAAACCGGGTTTAAAGAGCTTTTCCGGTCGGGCATGACAATTGGACGGGACATTATTGGCTCTTCGTCCAACACGTTAATTTTGGCATTTACCGGCACATTCTTCATTACGCTTATTTTGTTTAGTGTCAACAATGTCCAATACAATGTACTTATCAACCGCGTTGACATCGGGATAGAAGTTTTGCGCGCCGTCTCGGCTACCGCCGCCATGGTATTATGCGCACCCGCCACCGCACTTATAGGTTCCCGCGTGTTTGCTTCCGGCTCCGGCAGAAAAAAACGCACATAAACTTTCGTTTATAATTTCTATTTTTATAGAAATATAAAATATATCCAGATAGGAGAGTAATTAATGATGAAATTGCATCAAATGGTTCATCCGGCGAAGCGCGTATTGGCATTATTGGTTGCGGTTGTCATGACTTTTGGCACAATTGCAACCGTAAGCGGCGCACAGGCAGAAACCGCCGAAACAGAAGTAATGCAAGCAGTTCAGGAAGCGGCTTCCGAACCGGTAAGAGGTTCCAATTACAGAAACCTCACGTTAAACCCGGGGGCGGTAGTAAATGAAATGCGCTTTACCTGGCATTCCGGTTCACCTACGGGCAGTATCCGCATTACCAACCCGCAAGACACGGCTTGGTATGCAGAACTTCCTGCTGTAAGCCGCCCTGCCGTAGCCCACGGCGGAATAGGTGCAATGGGGGTAACCACAAACCTGCTTCCCACACGCCCCGGTTATACCTACTATGTCCATCAGGTATCTGTGTACAACCTTGCCCCGGATACCGTTTACAACTATGTTGTAATGTGGGATAACGGGCAGTCTGCCCCAAAAACTTTCCGTACAGGCGGCAGCAATACCTTTCAGTTTCTTGTTGCCGGTGACCCGCAAATTGGTGTGGGTGACGGCCTTAACCCCACAAGTGCCACAGCCGAAGCCACGGTAGACGGCGTTAACTGGCTAAGTACATTAGATGTTGCAACTGCGGCTTACCCAAACACGGACTTTATACTGGCCGTAGGCGACCAAATTCAGACTGCAAACGGCACCAATGCAGATACGCGCCACATTGCGGTTTCCCAGTACAGGCATGACCGCATGTTCTCTCCGGCACCGTTGCATTCATTGCCTTTACTGGCTGTTGTAGGCAACCACGACGGGTGGACATTTAACGATGACAACGCCAATATAAGGCTTTGGCCGTTGCACTATAACATTCCGGCCCCGGATACCACGGGTACTGTAGGGGGTATTAACCAAAACGTGTTCCGCCACCGCGGCGAAATGTATACCCAATTTGACTACTGGGTACGCTGGGGTAATGTATTGTTCCTTGTATTGGATTCTAACGGTGCTAATGACGGTGTTCACAGAGTTATGAGCGGTGCGCGGTTGGCATTTTTAGAAGGCGCGGTTGAACAAAATGACGATGCAGACTGGGTAGTAGCCACTTTCCATCACCCTATGTTCTGCGTATACAGGCTGACAAATATCCAGGAAAAAACTCAGCTTATCAACAACTGGCTGCCGCACCTGGAGCGTCTTGGCGTAGACGTTATTCTTAACGGACACAGCCACGCTTACAGCCGCACCCATCACATGCGCGGCACAGTGCCTCAATTATATCAGCAATGGCTTGACGCAAGCGGCAGCATAGTGGCCGGAACCCAGCCCACCAACGCCGTGCTTGACCCCGACGGTATTGCTCACATTGTATTCAACTCTGCTTCCGGCAGTGGTTTTTACAACGTTGCCTCTATGCCCCGCAGTTATATTTCTGTGTATAATCAAAACTTCCGCCGTAATTTCTCTGTAGTGGATGTTACGCCATACACATTTTCCGTAAGAACCTATCAAATTAATAACGACAATTCCCATACACTGGTTGATGTCTATACAATTGTGCAATCTGATGCTTACGGTGGCGTACCTGCGGCTGTAGAATCATTGCCGCAAATGGGAGAGCAAATATTCGAGCGAATTACCCAACCGGGGCCAATCACTGTTCCCCACGGGACAGAAATGACCGTTGAAGCCTTGGGACTGCCCGAAACAGTTGGCATAGAAACTAACCTGTTTAACAATGTTGGCGGCAATACAGCAAATGTACGCCCGCCAAACGCGGCAACAGCCCCCTACTCTCCTTACGGCACAAACGTAAGAACACCCAGAGCCCCCGTTATTTGGGATTTGGCAGGTTTAGATTTTGACCCCGACAACCGGCTTTCGCAAACATTTTATATAACCGGCACAATCGAGAGTTTGCCGGACGGTATAGCAAACCCGTTAGACATACCGTTTTACGTTACGGTTAGGGTTACGGTTCTCCGCTATGGCGGTGTACAGCCCGGGCCTATTGCCCAATGGATGCAAGCCGACGGAATGGAAGCGTATTTCCTGGCCGCCGGTGGGTTTGCCGCACGTGTACCGCGGGTTCTTCCCACTTACGGTGAACCAAATGTTTTAGAGCCGCTACGGTTCTTTGTGGGAGAAAATTATCGCTTGTTCCACTGGAACGCCGGTGCGCCAACAATATTAAATGAAGCGGCAACAGGGCCGGGCGGCCTTAACAATTTAACAGAACCCGCCAGGTGGACAACTACAGTTTCCACAGCGGGCCGCGCCGGTATCGAAGTGGAATTTGCCATACGTTCCGACCCTGCGGGTACAGGTGCCAACAACAACGGCCCCCGCGACTGGCAATTGCAATACAGCACAGACGGGGTGAACTGGCTTAATGCCGGGGCTCCAATTGTAATGAGCGGCTTCTGGGACAACGGGGTTACAAGGCAATTGTCTGCCCACGCAAATGACCGGGAAGTGCTGCACATCCGCTGGTTAATGACAAGCGACATTGCTGTCGGCGGCGGCGCAATTTCCCCAACAGCCAGACATCATATGAGAAATATCAATGTACGCTCTACCATACCGCTTATACCAAACTGCGAATGCGGGCCTTATGCAGATTGCTGCGACGGCAACTGTCTGATTTGCCAATGCTGCAAGTGCGACCCTACAGATGACTGCTGCGATTTAGACTGCAACCCTTGTCTGTGTAATCAACCGCTGCGCATCGACGTTTTGATGTTCAACGACTTCCACGGACACATAGAAGCAGGCGAACCTGTTCCGGAAAACCCCGGGGCGGCAAGACTTACAGCATATATTCAATATAAACGCAGCCAAAACCCCAACCCCAATAACGTAGTTGTTGTAGGCGGCGGGGACGATTTCCACGGGTATGCAGTGTCCACTCTAACGGGTGGCGAACCCGTACTGACAATGTTGGGGTATCTTGCTTACCACAGCCCTGCCCAACAGGATTCCGGCATTCATGTGGCATTTGGTAATCACGAGTTTTCATTTGGCTATGCCCGCGCCGTAGAGTTTGGGTACCGCAGCGAAGTAACACTTTTAGCGGCAGACCTGTTCTACACCGGCGAACACCCAAATGCGGGAACACAACCGGCATTTGTCCGCCCTTACGATATTCTCGAGTTCCCCGACCATGACATTACCGTTGCCATTGTGGGGCTGATGACAAACAACATGCCGGCGTTGGTAGGCGGCTGGACAACCCTTAACTTACACGGCAGGACTCCGGCACCGGGGGCCCCGCAGGAATACACCGACGCAATAGCCGAATTGATTTACTATTTACGTAACGAACGCGGTGCTGCCGCGGTAGTGGGCGTTACACACATGGGGGCCAACCACCCTTCAATGACATATGTGGCACAAAACCTTGACTTTGACGCGCTTGTCGGCGGCCACGCCCATGCCCGCGTAATACGTGAAGTTAACGGAATACCAATTATTGAAGCGGCACACAGCGGCCGTGCCATAGGCAGGTTCAGCCTTATCTTCTGTGACGAAGGCGAACTGGAAACCGTTGAGCCGTGGCTTAGCCCCGTGGGCGCAATTGCAGCATTCGACCGTTCGGCGGCAATAGCCGCAGGCGTAGTAGAGCATTATGACGCAGTAGCGGCATTGATGCTTCCGTATATTGAAGAGACATATGAAGTACTGCGCGGCCCACGCGGCCCTTACGGTATCTACTTTGCAGACCGTGCCGGACGTGATGTGTGGGTAAGCCGCCTTGTGCTTGACTATGTTGTCCGCTGGGCAGAAGTAAACAACGAGCCGACAGATTGGATTGGCATCTCTAACAGCGGCGGATGGCGCAATACCGGCTTCTGGCCAAGAAACGCCGATGATCAAACAAACATGGCAGAACTTATTTCCACAATGCCGTTTGACAATAACATTCTCTTGTTCGAAATGCACGGGGTAGACTTGCTTGCATTAATTAATGTAACAGGCCTTACGGGCACACAGGTAAGAAGCGGTGTACACCAAGTAGGCAGCAACTGGTATGTAACAGCAACAGGAGAACGTATTACAAATGACAGGTCTAGAACTTACAACGTTATTGGTTCCAACTTTATCTTTGGCGGTTTAGGCCAAACAGGCGGCGACAACTATCCATGGCCGGGCAACATCCGGGGCAACCAAATGGGTATGTACGATTTAAGCGGAGGTGTGGGGCCGCGGGTAGTAATGCAAGAAGGTGCCCCTGCCATTACATGGACTGATCTTTTGGCTATGTCCACTGCCAGTTACGACTGGGAAGCCCTTGGCGTAAGTATGATCCGTACCGCTTTGCTGGACTCTACAGATTTTAGAAGTGTAACCCCAAATGCGGAATGGCAGGCAGAACTTACAGTTGCCGCAACAAACGGCGGCACAGCCGTAATCGTGTCACCGTTCGCGCCGGGCGACCGTTCCAGAAACGTAAACATAATCCCTCAATGGGTTACCGTATCGGCAAACCCGGCATCGGGCTACGAATTTATCGGTTGGTGGAACGCAGGCGACGATACAGATACAGAACCACTTTCCATAAACCCCGTATTCTCGTTTGCAATCCGCGAAAACACAAATCTTGAAGCCCGCTTTATTGACGGCGGACAGCCCATAGAATATATGACCGTACGCGAAGCCCGTGAAACCGCTCTTGGCGAAGTTGTAACAGTGCGCGGTATTGCTACGGCATTCTATGAAACCAATGCAAACTTCAACAACTCATTCTTCCTGCAATGCCCCACAGGCACCTGCGAACTAAGCGGCATTCATGTGCGTCTTGTTGACGGAAACCAAAACTTGGGCGCAGCCGCACCTGATGGTGCCCGTGCATTCATAGGGCATCTGGTTGAGGTAACAGGCGTACGCCAGTTACCGACAGCAACCAACGGCTTCCAAGGTATTGACAATATTATGACAGCCGGGCACGGTGTCCGCATTATTGAAGAAAACGTAGACCTTCCCGCCCCTGTTCCCGTAGCATTGCTTACAGACCTTATTGTCCCGGCGGGGCAGTCCAGGCCGTTCAGCTCCATGTTGGTCTCCGTTACAGAACCCGTTCAAATTTACAGCTTAGCCACAACCGGCCCCGGCAACACGCCTTTGCGTGCAGAAGGCTGGCCTACGGCAGGCACAGGCGCGCTTAAC
>WQTQ01000161.1 GCA_009786175.1 Bacillota bacterium
GCGTTATCGGAATCGCAGAAGACGCTTCGGCTTACGATTCAATCTCATTGCGGGTATTTGTAATTTTGATATGTCACCTTAGTTATGCAAGAGGTCTAATATGACCTACTACCGGGACTCTAATGCCAAAGAAATTGATATTTTTGTAGAGCGAGGTAATTTGATTCACCCGTTGGAAATAAAGAAATCTGCAAACCCGGATAGGCGAGAGGTTAAAAAATTTGATGTTTTAGAAAAGGCGTCTATATCGCAGGGGTGTGGAGGTATTATTTGTATGTGTGAAGAAGTGATTCCAATTGACAGCGGGAATTGTTTTATACCGTGTAATTTGGTTTAGTAGTAATAGAGTGGTTTTTCGAAGATGCCGCAGCCACCGATGCGGCGGTCATTGAAATAACCCAACCACCGGTTGTTATTGCAACAACCAATTGGTAATTGCTTTCGCTTTGTCCGTTCAATATACTATGCATACACCGGTGATAAATCTTGGAGGTATGAGTATGAACGTTAAAATTGGCGCAAAAATTAAGTCCCTAAGAAAGCGTGACGACATTACGCAAGAAAAACTTGCGGACGCCCTTGGCGTTACAAGCCAGGCGGTTTCTAAATGGGAAAGCGAAAGCAGCTACCCGGACATTGAGTACATTACGCCCCTTGCAAACTTTTTTAATGTCACTATCGATTATTTATTTGACCACGATACTGCAGAAAAAAAGAAAAGGATAGATGAACACTGTGAACGGTTTGACATTCACAGCAGAGACATGAAACCGCCCCAAGAGCGCGTTGATATGATGCGTATGGTCCTTGCGCAGTTCCCGGCAGAGGAGCAGCTGTTGTTTAGACTCGCAAAGGCCTTATACGACAAATGGGGTAACTACGGCTGGTATACTAAACTTGATGAAAACGGCTGTGTGTGTGGCGACTTCGAAAGGCACAAGGCGTATGACAGCTGGGACGAATCCGCAAAAATTATGGAGGAACTGCTTTTGACTTCAACGGACGATAAAGTGCGAAACGATTGCCGTTGGCATCTAGCCTCTATATACGGCTGGGTTGGTGAAAAAGATAAAGTTCTTGCGATTGCGGAGAAAAGCTGTCACATATGGCAAAGCAAAGAAAATCTGCTGGCAAGTTCCATACACGACAAAGACACAATACTGTATGAGCAAAAACGGTTATTCCTTTTGTTACAACTTTTCCGGGATTCTTTTATGACCGTAGCCAGAAGTACAAAGGACAATAAACTAATTGACGACTCTTACAGCGTGATGATTAACCTGTTTAAGTTTGTTTTCAGTGATGGAGAATTTGGTGTTGCCAATTTATTAATGTCATTATTGTACCGCGACCATTCATTCGCGCTTATTTTTCAGGAAAGGTTTGATGAAGCATTTGAGGCAATGGAGAATGAATATGCCTATGCCAAAGCGCATGACGCATACATAGCGGAGCTTCGCGAAAAAGGCGTAATGAGTTATACATCGCCATTTGTGAACTTAATCCAAGATAAATCGGAAGATCAGTACTCTGCCGCCGACCAGACGTTGTGGATACTAAAATGGCTAAGAAATGAAATTGAGATTGGTTATGAAAGACTTCATACAGACCCGCGCTACGCGGAGTTTATCAACAAAATCGAAAATGCGTTATAAGCTACCAAAGCATCGTCCCGGCGGTGCTTTTTATAACATTTTGAGCCCACTGTTTTCCTGTGGTATAATTTGTATATTGTTACATGGAGGTGCGGTATGAATACTGTAAATTTTGAAATACGTTGTTCGCAAGACTGGCAAGACGCAGATTTGCTGGTAGAAGTGTTGAATATACAAGAAACGGACACGGTGTTGTCTGCTGCCTCTGCCGGGGATAATGCCTTCGCACTGCTGGCCCAAAACCCCGCCAAAGTTTACGCCATAGACCAAAATTTTGGGCAAATTGCTTGCTGCGAATTGCGCAAAGCAATGTACCGCCAGTTTCCCCGCGAAAAGCATCTTGTTTTTGGCGGCGTGGTGCCGGGGCGTATGAACAGAATTGCAGTTTTTCACGAGCTGGAACTGCCGCACGCCGTTGGCGAATACTGGTCTAAAAAGCTTGGTGCCATAGAAGCCGGTTTTATGACCCGGGGCAAAGCTGAAAAAGATTTCGCCCTGTTTCGCGAAAGAGTACTGCCCCTTATCCACACCCGCAAAAGGGTAGTTGATCTGATTGCCCCCAAAACCCAAGAAGAGCGCAAGCTCTTTTACGATAAAAAATGGAACAATCGCCGCTGGCAGTGGATGTCGCATAAATTTACATCCCGTTTCCCGTTCTACACGGAACACGCCCTTACCGCCTTGGACACAAGCCAAAACCCTTATCTGCACTTTATTCTTAACGGCGGGTATGACACGGTATTTCCATTTTCTTTGCGGGAAGAAAATTACGATAAAATCAGATACAATCTGGATAAAATCGAATTTCGGCAGGCATCAATAGAGGAATTTATCGCGGAATATGACAGCAAGATAAACGCATTTAACTTAAGCGATATTTTCGATTATATGACCCAAGAAGCCATAGATGCGTTGTACATAATTTTAGTCAAAAAAGCCGCCAAAGGTGCGCGGCTTGCCTATTGGAGTAAACTTGCCCCGAAAAGTTACAGTGATGCATTAATAAAAAATGTTAAATTGCACTCCCGTTTTGATGACAAATCTGTTACAATATGCGAAATATGAAATGGAGGTAACATATGAAGCTTGATAAATTACTTAATGGAATACCCCACGAAACAATTCAAACAGGCAGCAATACGGAAATATCATCAATAACATTTGACTCGCGGGAGGTTAAACCCGGCTCACTATTCCTTTGCATACGCGGGATAACCATAGACAGACACGAGTTCATAAACGCAGCGGCAGAAGCCGGTGCAGCGGCAGTCATAGTTGAGACGTTGTCCGACACATACCCGCAAAACCTAACCGTAATCCGTGTTGCCAACGTACGGCAAACCATGGCATACATCGCCGCAAACTATTACAGCAACCCAGCCAAAAAATTGCGCCTGATTGGCGTTACAGGCACCAATGGCAAAAGCACTGTCACCAATTATATAGAAGAAATTTTACGCAAGTTAGGCCGCAAAGTCGGGATAATAGGCACAGTGGGAGTAAAAGCAGACGATAATCCGCTTAATATTCTGTTTGCAACCTCAACCACACCTGACCCTTTGGAACTTCATGAAATCTTTGCCAAATTCGTTGAGCTTGGCATCCAGGACGTTGTTATGGAAGTTTCGTCCCACGCACTGACATTTTACAAAATGGAGGGGCTAATGTTCGACGTGGGCGTATTCACCAACCTAACCCAAGACCATTTGGATATCCACGGCACCATGATAAATTACGCGCTTGCAAAGGCGAAGTTATTCGAGCAAAGCAAATTTGCAGTGGTAAACAGCGACGATGAATATACCCCGCTGATGCTAAAAATCCATGGGCAAGACCCGTATCTAACATATGGCATCGACACCCCGTCCGATTTACAGGCGGAAAATGTAAACTGTATGGCGCATGGCTCGGATTTTGAGCTTTGGGGTGAAAAATACCACTTGCCGGTAATCGCAAAGTATAATGTATCCAATATATTAGCAACGATAGGCGTGGCAAAAGCATTGGGATGCAACCTTGATGGCATTAATCAAATTGTGGCAGAAATTTCCGACGTGACGGGACGCGTACAGCCCGTGCCAAATAATATTGGTGCGCAAATTTTTGTAGATTATGCTCATACCCCCGACAGTTTGGAAAAAACAATCATTACCGTGCGTGAAATTACAACAGGGCGGGTAATAACCCTGTTTGGCTGCGGAGGCGACCGTGACACCACCAAGCGGCCAATAATGGGGCGCATTGCGGGCGAATTATCCGATTACTGCATTCTAACGTCTGACAACCCCCGTACAGAAGACCCATTTGCCATTATCGCCCAAACGGAAGCGGGCGTAAAAGAAACTGCCGCATCGTACCAAGTTTGCGAAAACCGCAAAGACGCTATTTTCGCCGGTGTAAAAATGCTGAAACCGGGGGATGCTCTAATAATCGCCGGTAAAGGCCACGAAGATTATCAGGAAATTGGCAAGACAAAATACCCCTTTAGCGATTATGAAACGGCTGTGGAGGCGTTGAAAAGTATAACTAATGGCATGAATTTAACACTCCAAGAAATAGCCAAAGCCTGCAACGGCCAAATACTGCACAACGTAGACACGCCGCCAATAACCAGCGTGTCTACTCACACAAAAAATATTGCCCCCGGCGCGCTTTTTGTGCCAACATTCGGCGAATTTTTTGACGGGCACGATTTTATTAATGCCGCCGCAGAAAATGGTGCAGTGTGCGCACTTACGGAAAAGGCGGACATCCTGTCCGACATTCCGTTGATACTTGTAAAATCCACCCGCCGCGCACTGATGGACCTTGGGGCGTACTACCGCCGCATTCATAATGTAACTGTGGTGGCGATTACCGGCAGTGCGGGCAAAACCACCACTAAGGACATGATTTACCATGTCCTTGCCCACAAGTACAAAACCAAAAAGACCCTTGGCAACTTTAACAACGACATGGGCGTGCCGCTGTCCATTTTCCAACTTGAAGCCGACGATGAAGTGCTGGTATTGGAAATGGGCATGAACCACGCCATGGAAATTCACGAATTAAGCAAAATCGGCGCGCCGGACATTACCGTAATCACCCACATTGGCGACGCCCACATAGAAAATTTTGAAAACAGAGAGGGCATTCTTCACGCCAAACTGGAAATTGTGGACGGTCTAAAGCCCGGCGGTACGGTAATTTTAAACGGTGACGACCCGCTTCTGACAGGGCCAATTGCCGCCGCCAAGGTACTTCCGTTTACGGTGCAGTTCCCAAGTTCTAAAAACATAATATCCGCGGAAACAATAGGCTTGCAGGAAACAGCGTGTCACTTTAACTGGCGTGGGAAGGACATTAAACTTACGGTGCCCTTGCCCGGTATGCACAACGCGATGAATGCCTTGCTTGCGGCTGCCGTGGGCGTAGAAATGGGCGTTCCCCCGGAAGAAATAGCAAAAGGCTTTGACGATTTTGTTCCCCCAAGCGGGCGGTTGACTGTGAAAAATCTAAATGGGATGACCGTAATTGACGACGCGTACAATGCAAACCCTGCCGCCATGCGGGAGTCCATAAAAATATTGTGCAAACAGCCCGGGCGCAAGGTTGCCATCCTTGGCGACATGAACGAGCTGGGCCATGTGTCTGAAGCGCGGCATACAGAAATTGGTGCTTACGCGGCAGAAATGGGCATAGACTTATTAATAGTAATTGGCCCCCAGGCATGGTTCTTGTATGATGCATTCGCGGATAATAACAGAAAGCTGTACTTCCCGACTGTGGACGAATTTTTGCCAAAGTGCAAAGGTCTGCTGCAGCCGGGAGATGTTGTACTTGTAAAGGCGTCCCGGGGGATGGCATTTGAACGGATAATTGATGAACTAAATATACTTTAATTGATAAACATAGGCGGCTGCGCCGCCTCCCGAAGGAAGCGTAGCAGGGCTTCATTCCCTGCGTAGCGGCGGGGTTTGGGGCAGAGCCCCATTATTATGGAGGAACAAATGGATTACTCGATGAACACCGCAATTTATGCGGTGATAATAGCTTTTCTTGCAAATATTGTACTTTGCCCAATACTTATACCTGTGCTGCACAAGCTAAGGTTTGGGCAGCAAATCCGTGGGGACGGGCCTCAATCCCACCTAAAAAAAGCAGGCACCCCAACCATGGGCGGCATAATGATAATTCTCAGCTTTGTGCTTGCTTCCGTAATTTTTATGCGCGATAACCCGGAAGTGATTGCGGTAATTATCGCAACAGTTGGTTTTGGCTTTATCGGCTTTTTTGATGATTACATTAAGCGGATAAGAAAACGCTCCCTGGGGCTGCGGGCCTGGCAAAAACTTTTGGGGCAGTTTATTGTGTCCGGCGGTTTTCTTTTGTATTGGCGTACTTTACCCAGCTATACTACGGATATTTTGATTCCGTTTTTCCCGGAACTTTCCCTTAACCTCGGTTTTTTGTTCCCTATTTTTGCCATTCTTGTGTTTTTAAGCTGCAGCAACGGGGCCAACCTTACAGACGGCCTGGACGGTTTTGCGGCAGGGGTTACGGCACTTATCGCAGTGTTTTTTATGTTTGCCGCATGGATACTTGATTCATCAATTTTACCCGTGGCAGGCGCGGCGGCGGGCAGCCTAATGGGCTTTTTGCTGTTTAACTCCCATCCGGCGCGGGTGTTTATGGGGGACACAGGGTCCCTGGCACTTGGGGGCTTTGTGGCTGTCGTTGCGTTAATGCTGCAGATGCCGCTGTTTCTTTTTATTGTGGCTGTTGTGTATGTACTGCAAAGTGCGTCTGTGCTTATCCAAGTTGGATATTTTAAGCTTACAGGCGGGAAACGGTTCTTTAAAATGGCACCGTTCCACCATTCGTTGGAGCTTAGCAATTGGCCGGAGACAAAAATAGTGTCGTTCTTTTATGTTGTTACCGCCATCGCGTGCTTGGTAGGATACTTGGCGTTAAGGGGTTTTTAGATGTTTACGGGTAAAAAAATACTGGTGTGCGGCATGGCAAAAAGCGGCCAGTCTGCCGCAAGACTTTTGGCAGAAATGGGCGCGTATGTAACAGTCCAGGATATGAAAGAAGAAATTGACTGGGCGCATGAACCTGCAGGCGTTGGGCTGGAAACTTACCTTGGTAAAAACCCCGACGACATTGTGGGCAATTTCGATTTAATTGTTATAAGCCCGGGCATAACCGTGTACGCGCCATTTGTTAAAAAAGCGGAAGAATTGGGCATACCCGTGTGGGGCGAGGCAGAGCTTGCTTATCGCCTGTGTCTGTGCCCAATGGTGGCAATAACCGGCACAAACGGTAAGACTACCGTAACGACCCTGGTTGGCGAAATTCTGAAACTGCACAACCAGGGCACTGTTGTGGGGGGTAACATTGGCATTCCCCTTACGGAACTGGTGACCACCCTAACGCCGGAGAATATCGTGGTTGCGGAAATTTCCAGCTTCCAGTTAGAAACCATCGTGGCGTTTAAACCCGCCATTTCCGCAGTGTTAAACATGACGGAAGACCATTTGGACCGTCACCATACAATGGAAAACTACATTGCCATGAAGTCCAGGATTTTTGAAAACCAATCACCGGGCGATATTTGCGTACTTAATTATGATAATGAAATAACACGGGAGATGAAGCCGCCGGGCAAAATTGTGTATTTTTCGGCCAAGGAGCAATTGGATGAAGGTGTGTATTTGCGGGACGGCCTTATCGTGGCAAAATTGTCTGCGGACGCACCCGAACAGATTATTACAAAAGTATCCGGGTTAAAAATGATGGCGGAAAATGCCCTTGCCGCCGTAGCGTTATCATTGTGTACCGGTGCTTCTGCAGCTAAAATTGCTGCGGGACTACAGGCATTCCGGGGTGTACCCCATCGTATGGAATACGTGGCTTCAATAGATGGTGCAGAGTATTACAACGACTCTAAAGCCACCAACACCGACGCGGCAATTAAAGCTGTAGAAGCTTTAAGCCCGCCAATTATCCTTATTGGCGGCGGCTATGACAAAAACACGGATTTTACCCCTTGGGTAGAATCATTTAGCGGCAAGGTATCGGATTTGATTGTTTTTGGCCAGACATCACGGAAAATCATTGACACATGCGATGTTTTGGGTTTTACTAATTATGAGACAGTGAATTCTTTGCAGGAAGCGGTAACAAAGGCAAAAGAAAAAGCGAAACCCGGATGTAAAGTGCTTTTTTCGCCTGCTTGTGCAAGTTTTGATATGTTTAAAAATTTTGAGGAACGCGGCGATATGTTTAAAGAATATGTGGGAAAGGGGGAGTAGATTATGGCAGGAAGAGTACGTTCCCGCCCGGCAGTCGGCGAACACTATGACGATTATGAAATACCGGAACCGAAACGCAAGCCCAAGAAGCGCCCACCACGGGTTGTTTCCGCGGAAGTGCGTGTTGTTGGCTCTGTAGATTATGTTTTGCTTTTTGTTGTATCAATACTAGTGCTTTTTGGTGTTGTAATGGTGTTTTCCGCAAGCTACATGATGGCCGGGACGCGCTTTGACGATCCGTTTCATTTTTTGCGGCGGAACATCGTTTTTGCGGCGGTAGGGTTTTTAGTAATGCTGTTTTTAGCAAATTTTAACTACGAATTGCTTCGCCCGCTGTCTACGCTGCTTTACCTGATTTCTATTGTATTTTTGATAATGGTTATATTTGTTGGTGAAGACCACGGCGGTGCCAGGCGCTGGCTTCTAATTTTTGGCTTCCAATTTCAGCCTTCGGAAGTAGCCCGCGCGGCGATTATATTTATGATGGCGTACATGATGGAGCGGTACCCCAAGCTGCCGCGGACTTTATTGGGCATTGTATTCCTTGGCGGTATGGTTGGGATTCTTGTTGGCTTAATTGCATGGCCGGGCGGCTTAACAATTGCACTTCTTACTGCTGCTGTGGGGTTGGGGATGATTGCCATTGCAGGTCCGTTTTTTTGGCGGCTTATGGTTGTAGGCGGCATTGGTGCAGCGGGGCTTGGCGGGTATTTGTGGTGGTCTGCCGTTACCGGCGGCGGCTTCCGTGGTTCCAGGTTTCTTGTATGGCTGGACCCATTCTCTGACCCCAGACATCGCGGTTTCCAAACAATACAGTCGCTGTATGCAATTGCAAGCGGCGAATGGTTTGGTGTTGGTGTGGGAAACAGCAGACAGGCATCCTTTGTACCGGAGCCGCACAACGATATTATTTTTTCCATAGTAATTGAAGAGTTTGGGTTTATCGGTGCGTTTGTAATACTTGTTTTGTTTGCGATATTTGTGTGGCGCGGTATTATTGCATCTATGCGTGCGCCTGATACGTACAGTGCCTTAGTTGCGCTGGGCATTGTGTTTTCTATTGGTTTGCAGGCAGTTATTAACATTGCGGTTGTTACCAACACAATACCAAATACCGGTGTAAACCTGCCGTTTATCAGCTATGGCGGCACATCGCTTTTGGTAAGTATGGCCATGGTTGGGGTACTGTTAAATATTTCGCGTTACAGTTTGCAGAAGAAGTAGATAAAATTGAAAACTACCCCCTGATATCACATTGGCAGTATGATATCAGGGGGTAGTTTTATTTTCACACCAATGTGTCTCATTTCTACTATTTTGTGTCCAACGTCTTGGTTATGTATGCGCAGTATTCGTTGTATAATTGCAGCACAGTTTGAATTACTCGTCTATGACAAACGCGACAAAAAAAGGAGGAAATGAGATGCAGAAATGCAAGAAAGGCGCAAAACTACTTGTGCTGTTTTTAGTATTTACCCTGGTTGTGGGTATGGTTCCGCAGATACCGGTTAATGCGGAAGCAGGGGAAAGTACTCTACAACTTTATGAATCCGGCCAATATTTGCCGGTACTTCTTAACGAAGATTTTTCCGATTATGCCCTTGGTAATTTTATCTTTGACGGGGCAACATGGAGAAGTTCAAATCATTCTACCCACGGTACTAACCGTAATTTAGATCCCCAAGTAGTGGCGGCTCCAAACCGTACAGGGCAAGCTCTTAGAGTGGTTCGGCAGAGCTTAATTATGGACAGGTTGATTCCCAACCTGCCAACCACCGGCATATTGGAAATTCAATATGATATTTTTGTACCGCGCCCGGTACCAACTTCCGGTGATTTAGCTAACGTGGGTATAGGCTTGCTTAGGGATACATCTCCCGGTGTTGGACAGTTTGCATCCGTAGTTTGGAATACTTATTCGTCATCAAGGCAAAACATGGGGCCGAGGGTACCCGGCGGCGGCGGTGACCCTAACCATCCCCCGGAACAAGACTCCAACATGTTTAATGTACTCCCACACCAAGGGCCTGGTGGCGGCACACCGGATCATTATGTCCGTAACTGGCCTACCGCATGCGGCAGATTTGAAGCCATGTGGCGGTTAGGTGACTGGGCGACACTGCTTATGGTTCACGACCTAGACACAGGGGTTATCCGCTACTACTTAAACGGTGAAGACATTACTCCAATTCCCGGTTATGGTAACCAAAGAACAAGAACAATTACCGGCGATGGCAGAAACTTTTCCGGTGTACGCATTAATTCAGAAGGCCCGGCTGCAAACGGCTCCGGTGCTGCGTACATCACCAACCTTGTTGTAAGGGGAATACCCCGGGAGCCGGATGCCACCGGCGAAATTGGCGATACAGAAGTGGCAAGATGGAGAAATAACTTAGTAGCCGCGTTTGCAATAACTGCGGATGACAGCAGCCACTGTCATTTGGATTATGTTGTACCTATGCTGGACGAAGTAGGTATGCTTGGTACGTTTTTTGTTAACCCCGGAATGGGCGGCCCCGGAACTATTGGGGAGCGCGGCCACGTTGGCAACAACGGTTTCTGGAGTTTTACGTACAGGACAGATGAGTGGCAAGCCGTAGCAGACCGCGGTCACGAACTTGGTAACCACACCATGCACCACAGAGGCTCTACCGATCGTGAAGACGCAATATGGCAAATTGAAGAAACTTCCCGTATATTGCGGGAAATGCAGCCAAACGCTACAGTTCTGCCTTTCCTTGCAGGCGGCGGAACCACATGGCTTGGCGTAACCGTTGCAGAAAGAAACCAAATTGCATGGAATGACAACTTATTGACAGGTATTTTGGTAAGCGGTGCCCAAAACCCGGGCGGTACTCCGTTAACCGCTGCCGAAACTCGGGAATTGGATGTATTTTATATCCATGGCGGTGTATGGGGTACGGGAAATAACCGTGGTTTTACCCCGGCTCAAATGCGTGGGCACGTACAAACAACAATCAATTCCGGCGGGTTTAGATGGATTCGCTTGCATGAAGTAATCGGCCCGCCAAACCCACCGACTACAAAAACCGTAGCAAGTGTTGATATGTCTGTAAGCACATATTCATTACAGGCACTTGTGGATGCATTAACCGTGGAGTCTAACAGAGTTTGGGTAGATACGGTTTCCGCTATCCATAAGTACATGATGACCAGAAACAATGCAGAAATAACAGTGCTGAATGCGTCTGATACAGAAATTACAATAGGCCTTACCGCAACAGACAGGGAACAATCTGTAATTACAAACAACCCTGTTGTACTGGGCCCACTACCGCAGCGCGGCACTTTTGAAGAATTGTATAACGAATCTATTACACTTCTTACCACAGTACCGGAAAGCTGGCAGTATGCCTATGTAACCCAAGACGGCACAGTGCAGCATATTAGAATTTCTGACGGTATTGCAATGTATGACGCTTACCCCAACAAAGGAGACATTGTACTAACACCGTCAACAACATCACCGGCTAACTACGTGGTGTCTATTGCGGTTACATCACAGCCAAGTAACCTTGTATACGACGAAGGTGACCAAGTTGATTTAAGCGGCGCAGCAGTTAGGTTAACTTTTGCAAACGGTGATACGCAAACTGTAGCTTTTGAAGACTTTGAAGACAATGGAATTGTGGCAAGGCCTGCACACGGTACAGAGCTTGCACGGTACCACCATGGCGGACCTGTTACAATAAGGCATGCGGAAACAAACCATGCCGCAGCCACAAATAACTTGACCGTATATTACGAAGACGATGGTAACGGCAACGGTAACGGTAATGGCGCACCGTACGAAATACTGCCGATTACGTCCCTCGAATATGTGTTTGAAGTAGAAGGCGTAACCCCGACAGACGGAGACAACTTTACACTTCAAGTTGTTGGCAATACCTGGCCGTACCGTCTGCCAACAATTCCCGCACAAAACGGAACCCAAAGGATTAACATAGGTTTTGGCGCGGGTATTAACTGGATAATTAACTTAGGGCGCGTAGTAAGGGTGCTTAACCCGGCATTTAATGCCGACGGCACAGTAAATTATCCTTTAAGCGGGCCTCCGTTAAGCGGAAGTACCGCAACCTTAACCGCTTCACAAATTATAGTAAACGGCGACATTGAAATGACGTTTGCCAATACACACATATTAAGGTTGAATGCCGACCTTGGCCAATGGACAGACCGTTACTTCCCTAATGTATGGAATACTCCTGTTGCCGGAACTGTTATTGCAAGTACGGCAGACGGTACAACAAGGCTTGTTATGCAAGACGGCATTGCAAACGACAGCGGCACCGG
>WQTQ01000162.1 GCA_009786175.1 Bacillota bacterium
ATGAACCCAAGACTCGGGAGATGGACTCAACCCGACCCGTTTTTCCACATGCGTTTTGGGCAGGCAAGAATGATGGGCAGCCCCAACGCCATAGCCCAGGCAGGGAATTTGTTTGTTTTTACTATGAATAACCCTGTCATGTGGCGCGACCCGACCGGATTGTTTGCTCAATGTGCGCTATGCTGTTGCGGTTTTATACCTATACCATGGAGTCCACGCGCTACCAGCCCTTGGGATACATCTCGGAAAAATCCCAACTCACCTGTGAATCAAGGGAATGCTTCAAACTCGTCTAATGCAGTTACAACCCCGCCTGGGGCCGCTCCACCGAGAATCCCGTTGATAATTAATGCGTCTAACTCCTTTATAGGTGGTGCTATATTAAACATTTACGATATTGGAGGTGGCGGAGGAGGAGGTAGTGGTGGTAGTGGTGGCAGCGGTAGTAGTAGCAGTCTCCCACATCAACCTTGGGACAGATTTGCTACTATGGATGCTGCTGCTATAGCTTTTGCAGTAACACGAACAGGCCATGCAGATATTTTGAATAGGGAAATAGGTGCAATTATCTACTCTGTTACTGTTGGACCACGATGGAACAATACCCAATTTTACACATTTGGCCGTCCATGGGTAGGGCAACAATACAATGTAGTTGCCGGTTTTATCACTCGTCTTTTAGTTCCAGAGATTCCCAGTCCATGGCACGCGAATGCGAGAATGGTTGCATTGGCGCATACGCATCCTTTTGGAAGCACCTTATTTTCGCAAGAAGATATGAATATTACCACTGGCAGATATAATATTTTTGGTGTTGGCGTTCCCGCAATGCCTGTGTATATGGCAGTAAATACGCCTGCAGGGCTTGAAGTGAGAGTATTTACAAGTGATATGTGCCAAACTACTCAACTGGGAGGAAGGTTGATTTATTCAAGATGAGTAAAAAAATTTTTTTTATTGGATTGCTTCTGTTTTTCTCAGCTATACTATTTACTGGCTGTGATGAAAGTATTGCCGTTGTAAAATGGGAATTTGGACAATTCCCTCGTGTTGTATATATTGCCGGTGTAGATACGGAACTTGACATGTATGGCGCGAGCGTAATCTCTACCACGAGAGACGGACACCAAAATGAATCGCCATTAATAATTTCTGACAGGATATGGGCTACAATAGAACACTCTATTGACTTTGCTACACCCGGGATATACAAGGTGGAGATTTTTATACCGCGTGACTTTAGACTTACTTTTCTCGTACAGGTCATAGACGAAGAAATTTTCAACCAGCTAAAGGTAGGAACACAATAAGGCCGATATGTAGGTGGTTCCGCCATCAATGACGCACTCATAAACATTCTCATTTCAATAGTGCTTGCAGGCAGCTTTACGATACCGGCAAGTGCAGTCGGTGATGCGATTGTCATACCTGCAAATCATAATATTACGCTTATCAGCAATAAATCAGCAACAAGGGTAACACTGTCTCGGAATCAGTTATACTACGTAATAACTACCCCCTGATATCACATTGGCTGTGTGATATCAGGGGGCAGAAACAATTACCCAACCAAAAGCGTGTAAAAAATTAATGCTTCATAGACAATCAGTACAAAGGTTAGAAACCAGTCAAGCCAGTAAGTGAAACCTTTAGGTACTTCCTTTATTGGCCATACTTTTACATATAAGATTACTGTCCATACGGTGTAAGCCGTAGATGCCAGCGCAACCGGTATTATAACCATGGGCGGTAAGCTGTTTATGTAGGCCATAAACGCGTGTATGCTGACACCGGGGAACCCCAGCCCTTCAAGCACACCAACGGCTATAGGTGCGCCGATTATTACAATTACAATTATCCAGTCGATAACATTGTATGCTTTGTAGATGCTTATCAATTTCTCTTTTCGTTGGTCGGCTATTGCGTTTTCTTCACGCAGAACTATGTTTTCCATTTAATCTCTCCTTCGTGATTTTCACGTATTTTCCTTAAATGCTTGTTTGCAGATGCTGTTTGAATCAAATCGATTGCTGCTGCGCCAAGTCCAATAGCTGCATAGCCAACAGAGAAGTTGATGACAGTATTTACGTAGGCGCGAATTGTGCCGGGCTGGAATAGGTGAAATAACGACAAATAAAAAGTAAGAAGGCCGCAAGAAACAAAGTAGTGTATGGGAATGCCAACCCAAAAATAATAACTGTTTTCGCTTATGCGTTTTTTGTTTAGTAAGTGCTGGGCTGCCGCCAGGGGAATTACAGGCGCGCTTAAAAAAACTAGGTTGACAATTACAAACCTAAGGCTTAAATAAATTTGTACTCCGGTTATTGTGCTTGAAATTGCGGCGGATATAATGCTTACTGTGAAAAGCACACACATCAAAACAAGCTTATTCCCTTCAAACAACCTGTCAAAAGCGTAGCGTTTACTCATTTCACACCTCCTTTGCCAGTTCATGTATTGCCGACAGCAGCGCGCTGCGATAATGACGGGTGACAACTACTTTTTCACCATTTATCATTTTGGCGATAAGGCGAAAATATAGACTGTTGGCAATTGACTCAACCTTAAATAGATTTACCAGTGCCATTTTGCTTATTCGTATAAAATGCCGTCCGAATAAAATTTCCTCCAGTTGGGTTAAGGAATGGGGCGTGGAGTAAATGCCATCTTTCGTGTATACGCAGCTTTTACTGTCTACCCATTCGATGTACAAAATATCATTCAGATCAATTTTGTAAATTACTTTGTCTTTTTCGCATTGCAAAATAGACCCGGAATCTTCACAAATCTGAAATATCTTGTGAATTTCGGGGGTTAACTCCCGGTATTGTACATGAACATAGTCATTGTCTAGAGTTGTATCTTTTTGTGCCGTCAGCTTCACGTGGCCACCTCTTTTTCAGTATAATCGTATATAAATATTGTCGTCAACGGAATTACCACAAGCTGCAATGTGGAAGGGTTAAGATGCAATTTTCTATTCCACTTCGTAAGGCCAGGAGTTAATCCCGCCAAAGTCATACACATTTACATATCCCATAGACACTAACAAGCTTGTTGCTGCACGGCTGCGGGCACCGCTTTGGCAGTACACGAGAATAAGCGCGTTATAATCGCATAAAACTTCGTTTGCTCTTCCGCTGATTTCAAAATCCGGTAATAAAATTGCGCCCGGTATGTGGCCTGCTGCATACTCACTTTCGCTTCTTACATCTAAAATTACTGCCTTTGGGTAACGCTTAACTAACTCCCGGGTATAGGCTGCGGAAATACGTCGGTTTCTGGTCATTTCTTCTCCCCCTGTAGGGTATTATAAACTATATCCAAATAATATGCGAAAGTGGACAAAATGTTCAGAAATTTACAAAATTACATATAATTATAGCAAAAACGTAAAATATAAGCTAGAATGTAAGCAAGCAAATAATTTAAAGCGTTAGTTTGGCGTGATAAAATGTCCGCGCCGGGTACGTATTTTTTGAAAATGAGGTATACATATGAAGCCAATAATTCAGTTAGACCAAAGCTTAATTAACAAAATTGCCGCAGGGGAAGTTGTAGAGCGGCCCCTTAGTGTTGTAAAGGAACTGACAGAAAATGCTATAGACGCGAGGGCCACAGTAATTACCGTGGAAATTACAGACGGCGGCCTTACCATGGTACGGGTTACGGACAACGGCGGCGGAATTTCTGCGGACGAGTTGCAGCTTGCCTTTTCTCGTCATGCAACAAGTAAAATCGCCAGCCTGGACGACTTGTTCCAAGTGCAAACTCTTGGCTTCCGTGGGGAAGCATTATCAAGTATCGCGGCGGTTTCTCAGGTGGAAATGATAACAAAAACTCCCCACGCTGTAATGGGTACCCGCGTAGAAATCCACGGCGGCGTAATACAATCCCGTCAGAGTATTGGCTGTGCAAACGGTACAACGGTAGTTGTGGCAAATTTATTTTACAATACACCGGCGCGGCGCAAGTTTCTTAAAAAGCCCCCGTCGGAAGCGGGATATATTTCTGACTGTTTGCAGCGGCTTGCACTTGGTAACCCGGGGCTGCAGCTGCGGTACATTAACAACGGCAAAATAATTTTCCAATCCGGCGGCAACGGTGACTTAAAAACGGCCATGCTAAATATTTATGGCCGGGAAGTGGCCACCAAGGTGATAGATGTTGACGCATCCCAAGAGGAATTGCGCCTTTTTGGCCTGGTGGGCAAGCCCGAGACAGCCCGGGGCAACAGACAGCACGGTACATTTTTTATTAACGGCAGGTACATCCAAAGCCGTTTGCTTACCAATGCCATAGAATCTGCCATGAAAACCATGCTGCCCGCAGGTAAGTTTCCTCTTTTCGCCCTCAACCTTAGCTTGCCTTTCGATATGCTGGACGTAAACGTACACCCAACAAAAATGGATGTGCGTTTCGCCGAAGAAGATGCAATTTTCAGCTTTGTAGAAGAAGCAGTGCGGGAAGCACTATCCGAGCATAACTTAATTCCGTCTGTACGGCAGAAAGCAAAATCAAGTGAAAGCGTAGCAGAGCAGGAGCAGCTTTCCCTTTTTCCAACTTACCCGGAAAAACCCGTGGAAGAGCCCCTTTCCGAAAAAGAACTTGCAGACCTGTTTTCACCGGACGAAGAGCCGGAGCGGGATATTGAAACCGTCATCCGTGAATTGTATCTAAACCCGTCAAAGGCCATATCCGCAAAGGAAAAAACAAATTTTACTTCTGCGGACTTGCCGGAACAACGGCAAATTTCGGCAGAAGAATTGTCAACACCATCTTTGCCTAAACCACGGTTTTTTTCAACATATCAGATCCACAGCCTAATTTTTAACACATACTGGCTTGTAACCCAGGAGGAATCTTTGTATTTAATAGACCAGCACGCCGCCCACGAGCGGGTACTATACGAGAGGTTACTTGCGACAGTCCGGGAGCGTGCAGTTAGTTCCCAACAGCTTCTTTTGCCAATTCCATTGCGGTTAACCCCCCGGGAAAAACAAACCCTGGCAGACAACATGGAATATTTCAACAATTTCGGTTTTGAAATTTCGGCAGACGATGACAACCCGGATGATTACACAATTACCGCAGTGCCGCTTTTGTTTAACGGCCCGCTGCATTCCGGGTTCTTTTCCGACTTGCTGGACAAAATAGACGAAGTAGGCTTTTCCAAGGAAAGCGCGTACGACCATAAGACGGAGTTAATCGCCATGGCATCGTGCAAGGCCGCGGTAAAAGGCGGCGATAACTTGTCGGAACAGGAAGCCCACGCTTTGATAACACAATTGCTGGAGTTAGAAAACCCGTTTACTTGCCCTCATGGCCGCCCTACAATAATTGAGTTTACACGCCAAGAGTTAGAGCGGCGGTTTAAACGGAGTTAGGAGAATGTAATGGTAAAGCCAGAGTTATATATAATCGCGGGCTCTACTGCCTGCGGCAAAACCGCCGTGGCAATCGAGCTTGCAAAACGGCTTGACGGCGAAGTAATTTCTGCCGACTCTATGCAAATTTACAAACACATGGACATTGGCACCGCCAAGCCCACACCGGAGGAAATGGACGGCATTCCCCATCATTTATTGGACGTTGCATTGCCAAGCCAACATTTTTCTGTGGCAGAATACTCACAGCTTGCGACGGCAGCCATCGAAGACATTCAATTTCGCGGTCGCGTACCAATATTAGCGGGGGGTACCGGTTTTTACATTAACGCGGTTGTATACGGTACACAGTTTACAGAATTGGCAGAAGGCCAGCACGAGAAAGATAATCAACTGCGGGAAGCATACATGAAATTGGCGGCGGAAAAGGGTGCGGAATTTTTGCATAACAAGCTGCAGGCTATAGACCCGGAATCCGCAAGAACCATCCATCAAAACAACATTAAGCGAGTGGCGCGGGCATTGGCTTTTTGCGAATCTACGGGCCGCCTTTTTTCTGTCCACAATGCGGGGCAAAAAGCAAACAGCGCGAAATATGATATTAGCTTCAACATATTATCAATGCCGCGGGAAACATTGTACTACCGGATAAACGCCCGCGTTGTTGCCATGTGGGAAGCGGGGCTGCCGCAGGAAGTGGGCCGCCTTTTATCCCAAGAGTTCCACCCGGGCCTTGTGGCAATGCAGGGGATAGGTTACAAGGAAATGATTCCGTTTATATACGGCCATCAAACAAAAGACGAAACCATCGCAGAAATACAACAGGCCACCCGCAACTACGCCAAGCGGCAGGAAACCTGGTTTAGGCACCAGGCTAAAAACGCGCGGTTGGTGGATGTGCATAACAAAACACCAAAGGAAATAGTAGATGAAATTCTTGAATTTTAGGCGAGGAGAACTATATGGAAATCTTGTACCGCAAAGCAGGTATTGACGATTTAAAAATAATTTCGGAATTATCGGTTTTGATGTGCGGCGGCGATAATTGCGGCGAACATGATGAAAATTTTCTAAAAGAAGGTCTGCAAAATCCAAAAATGGCGTTGTTCCTTGCACTTGACGGAAATAAAGCAGTTGGGTTTTCTCATGTATATAAGTAGTTTAGCCTTTCACCTGAATATTGGTTTTAAGGAAACACATAGGATTATTCACTTTTCGAAAGAATTGTAAAATCATTGAACAAGGAGTTAAAAATGCAAACTCAAAATAACTTTTACCAATATCTAAAAAACCAAATGGGCATTACGCCCCAAGTTGTGGATTTTGTAGCAAAAATAGAGGAAGAAATAGCCCCAATTTACAAAAACACAGACGATATAGCCGCAATTAACCAGCTAAAAATGCTGGATGCCATGCAAAGCTGCCGTCTAAGCGATACCCATTTTAACGACTCTACGGGCTACGGCTACAATGATGAAGGCCGCGAAACCCTGGAAAAAATTTTTGCCAAAGCTTTCAAAACAGAAGCGGCGTTGGTGCGTTCGCAAATTGTGTCCGGTACGCATGCCATGGCCACGGCTCTTTTTGGCAACCTGCGCCCGGGGGATGTACTTCTTTCCCCTGTGGGTAAGCCCTACGACACTTTGGAAAGCGTAATTGGCATACGTCCGTCGTCCGGTTCTTTGGCAGAGTATGACGTAACTTACCGCCAGGTAGATTTGCTGGAAAACGGGAAATTCGATTATGATGAAATTTGCAAAAGCCTGGCAGATAAACCCAAAATGGTAACGATTCAGCGGTCAAAAGGCTATTCTTGGCGGCTGTCTTTTACGGTGGAAGAAATCCGTCAATTAATTGCGTGTATAAGAATGGAATCCCCGCGCACAATAATTCTTGTGGATAACTGTTACGGCGAATTCGTACAAACAGAGGAGCCTTCGGAAGCCGACCTAATTGTGGGTTCGTTAATCAAAAACCCGGGTGGCGGGATTGCGCCTGTGGGCGGGTACGTGGTTGGCAAAAAAGAGTATGTAGAAGCGGCGGCAGAGCGGCTTACCGCACCGGGAATAGGCAGTGCCGTGGGCCCGTCTTTGGGTATGACAAGAAGCATTTTGCAAGGGTTTTTCCTTGCGCCCCAAACAGTGTCCGCCAGCTTGAAAGGCGCGATTTTGGCCGCGGCGGCATTTTCACGGTTGGGCTTTGATGTTAATCCGGGTATTTCCGATATACGCAGCGACATTGTACAAGCCGTGAAGCTTAAAACGCCGGAAAATGTTTTGGCGTTTTGCAATGCGATACAAAAAGCTGCCCCGGTAGACGGCTACGTTACCCCAGAAGCGGCCCCAATGCCCGGTTATGGCCACAACGTTGTTATGGCAGGGGGCACGTTTATACAGGGTTCGTCAATAGAGCTTAGTGCAGATGCCCCAATGAGAGAGCCGTATATTGTGTTTTTCCAGGGGGGGCTTACCCCCGCCCATTCGCGCACAGGCGTAATATTTGCGTTGGACGAGCTTTACAAAAAAGGAAAACTGCTATTTTAACGAGAGGGGCAATTTAATGGAAAAGTTTAAGAGATTTGCGGTACTGTTTTTATGCTCAGCGTTAGCAGCAAGCATTCTTCATATTGGTGTGCTTGCCCAGGAGTATGAACAGGTAATTTATAAGCCGGAAATTCCTTATTACTATTCGAATGAAAAATATTACGACGATTATAATTACAGTGAATATGAAGAATACGATGTTTTACCCATGGCAGCATCTGTTGTGCCGTTAAACCTTGTGACGGGGGTAATTAATAACTCTACTAATGCGGTTACCCCATCAGCCGGAAACGCAGCTTGGACATTTGACCCGGCTGCAAACACTGTAACAATACACGGCGGCCCGGGAGTATATGCCAACCAACAGGGCAGGGGCAGTACCAGCCCTTGGCAAAGAGCGGGCATTGCAGATGACGTACACCGGATTGTATTTGACGGGCCGGTTATAGGGCGGGCGTTTCTCTTCGGGCTGTTCAATGGTATGCCAAATTTAACAGAGATTGAAAATTTACACTATCTTGATACTTCTCTGGTTACAACCATGCAGCATATGTTTAGGCATACCCCTTCACTTACACGTTTAGATTTAAGTACTTTTGACACATATAATGTACAGAGTTTTAACGGCACGTTCCAAAACACAGGCGTGACAGAAATATTAGGCCTGGAAAATTGGAATATGAGCAATGTAACCAACGTAAGCCAGATGTTCCTTCAGGCACGCAACTTACAGTGGATAAACACCACCGGCTGGAGTTTTGACAATATTGCCACAACAGGCGTTGCCGCGGGCTTTCCACAAATGTTTGAACAGACAGACAGTCTGCACACGATTATTGGCATCGAGACATGGAACGTAGATAATCTTGTTAGGACAGAAAGAATGTTCCGCGACGCGCTGTCATTGCAAGAGTTGGATTTAAGCGGTTGGAATGTAAGCAATGTAACAAACATGATTCACATGTTTTCCGGCGCAAGGAGTTTGCGCACCGTAAACACAACCGGTTGGAATACAGGCAATGTTCGGCATATGCATTATATGTTTGCCAATTCAAATATTGACATTGGAACGTATAATACTGAACATGCCTTAACAAGTATACCGGGCATAGAGGGCTGGAATACAGCAAATGTGCTAACAATGCAAAATATGTTTAACAACGCGTTTTCCTTACCTGCACTGGATTTATCCGGCTGGAACACAGGAAATACAGAACGTATGGACAGCATGTTCCGCCGTACAAATTCCCTTACAACTGTGGGTGATTTAAGTGGTTGGGATACAAGCAGTGTGACACTTATGCAAAATATGTTCAGAGAGACTGTTTTCACACAGCTGGACTTAAGCGGCTGGGATACAAGCAGTGTAACAAATATGAGCGAAATGTTCCGCGGTGCCAGAGACTTGTGGCGTATAAATTTGGGCAACTGGGACACCGGCGGTATCGAAAGCCCCGGCTCTATGAGCGGCATGTTTGCAGATACATTTGACCTGCGGCAAATTACGCTGGGCGCGGGTTGGACAGTGTATGGCGGTGACAATGCAACGCTTCTGCCAAGTGTGCCCGGCAACGGCAGTTGGCGCAACGTTGACAGAGACAGCGGCGGAACAGCTTGGGCCCCTCTGCCGCCGGATGCAAACGGGCTTATTTTACCGGACCTTAACAACCCGGCAGTTCCTGCAGGTAATCATGATTTTACATCTGATATGTTTATGAGCAATCCGCTTGCGCCAAATGAAATAGCCGACACATGGGTATGGGTTAACCGGGTTCATTACCAGGTAACATTCGACTTTGCGGGCGGTAATGTAAATAACAACACAGACAGCATCGCATACAACCTCCCCGCAGGCATACCGGTGGGCGCGGATAGGGTACCCGGGCCGGTACTTCGTCAAAATTATATGTTCACAGGCTGGCGGTATGATGGCCAGGCTTACGGTACACCAAATTTAACACCTGCGGAAGCAGCCGCCCATATAGTAACCGCAGATATAACTTTCACCGCTCAGTGGGAAGCAGAAGTAACAGAGACGCTAACCCAGCCAAACTGTGTAATTTTCAGCCTAACAGGCGGCTATGTGGGCGGCAACCAAGCCAGTATAATGCACAAAATTACAACAAACGATATGGTAGGCATGAATCGCGTTCCTGTACCGGTACGTGCCGGGTGGACATTTGAAGGCTGGCGTATTAACGGCCAAGCGTCAGGTACACCAAGTCTTACAGCGGCGGAAATAGCTTCCCATGCAGTAATTTCCGATATAATTTTTGTAGCCCAGTGGTTATATAACGGTAACACTACTCAGCCCCCTGCAACTCAACCTCCTGCAATACCGCCCCAGACAATTCCTCAACAGCTTCAGCCTAAGCCTGTAAATACACCGCAAACGGCCCCGGATTCTATACAATGGGCCCCTCGCACAGTAGAGACTACAGAATTGCTGTATGTAGTCTACGATGAGTATTTCCGGTATTACCAACCTATAGAGTTGGTACCTGATGACCCGACACCAACTGCATCAACTCATTACGCATATATGATTGGCTTTGCAGAAGACGGCACCATCCGCCCACAGGCAAACATTACCCGGGCAGAAGTTGCAACGGTTTTCTTCCGCTTAACAGCGGACGAACACCGGGCAAATATGTGGTCACAGACAAACTCTTTTGCGGACGTGCAACGGGAAAGATGGTTTAACAATGCAATTTCTACAATGGAAAACTGCGGGCTGTTTGCAGGCATACCATTAGGGGGAAATTTTTATCCTAACCAAGCCGCAACCCGCGCAGAGTTTGCCGCCATGGTTGTTAACTACCTTGGACTTGGTCATTTCAGATTTACCGGCGGTAATGCGTTTACAGATACCGAAGGCCATTGGGCAAGTGACGCCATAAGCGCAGCGTATTTGCAAGGCTGGATAAACGGCTTTGGTGACGGTACTTTTGGGCCGGACGAATTAATTACCCGTGCCCAGGCAGCTACCCTTATAAACCGTGCCCTTAGCCGCTTGCCAGAGAATGCAAACGACCTGCTAAGCGGTATGGCAATGTGGCCGGATAACATGAACCAAAATGCATGGTACTTCCTGCATATTCAAGAAGCAACCAATTCTCATTACCATGTAAAAAAAGAAGACGGTATTCACGAGACATGGACCTCCTTGATAGAGCCAAGAAACTGGCGCAGCTTGGAAAGGCCGTACTCCCGCCCAAACCACATTTTCAATTAACTTGTCTTACCCCCTGATATCACATAGCGAATATGATATCAGGGGGTAAATTTATAATTTTGCTTTACTTATGGTAAAATTTTGTTTATAGTTTTACAAGTAAACCACAATTTATCTCAGAGAGGAGTCTGCCTTATGGAAAAAAGATATGCGATTGTCGTAGATTCAACAACGGATCTTTCGCCGGAACTAGCAGAAAAGTGGGGGCTTACTGTTATACCGTATATTTTTACGTTAGACGGCAACGATTACTATAATTATTTAGATTATAGAGAGTTATCGTTCAAAGGTTTTTATGACACATTGCGCGGCGGTAAATTGGCCACAACAACCCAAGTCACCCCTCACAGATATTTAGAGGCCTGGGAGCCGTTACTAAAAGAAGGCAAGGATATTTTGTATATGTGCCTGTCTTCCGAGCTTAGTAAAAGTTACGAGCAAAGTATAATGGCCGCAAAAACAGCAATGGAACTGTACCCGGAACGTAAAGTTGTAACAATTGATACAAAGTCAGCGTCTTTAGGGCAGGGGCTATTGGCTTTCTACGCCGCTAAGGCACGGGATGAAGGTAAGAGCTTGGAAGAAAACGCCGAGTTTATTAACGATCTTATCCCGCGCTTGCATCACTGGTTTGTACCGGATGACTTACACCACTTGCGCCGCGGCGGGCGTCTTTCCGGCGCGTCTGCGTTTGTAGGCTCTATGCTTAGCATTAAGCCGGTGCTTACAATTATTGACACAGGTAAAATTGTGGCTGCGGGCAAAGCAAGAGGGTGGAGCAAAGCATTTGACCATATATTGGGGCGTATGGACGAACACAAATTTACCGCCAACCAAACTGTAATAATTGCCCATGGAGACTCTCCGGAGCGGGCAAAGCAACTTGAAGACGCTATTGCCGCTAAGTATGGCGCGAAGGATTTTATTATCCTTCAAATTGGGCCTGTTATAGGTGCCCATTCCGGCCCCGGTACGGTGGCTTTAGTTTTCATAGGAAATGAGCGTGCAAAGGTGTGAGGAAATCGACAGAACCCAGCCCATTTGACAATGACGGTCTTGAAGATAAAGATTTTGACAACGTAAATTTTGAATACGATGACAACGACAACGGCAGTTGGAGCGATTTTGACAACGACGATTTCGAATATGAAATCTGCGACGACGAAGATTAATAATAAAACACAAATACCCCGCCAATATGGCGGGGTTAACGG
>WQTQ01000163.1 GCA_009786175.1 Bacillota bacterium
ATGTGCCGTGACCGCCGCACAATAGAGCGAGAAATAGAACGTGGCAGCGTGCATCAACGAGACAGCGAATTGCGTGAGCGTCTAGTATATCTGGCAGATGTGGGTCAGCGCATCCACACCGAACGTGGAGCAAACAAAGGTCGTGGTTTAAAGATAGGCAATGACCATAAACTGGTAAAACATATCGAACAAAAAATAGTCAAAGAAAAGTATTCACCGGATGCAGTGATTGGAGAAATAAAAGCAAAAAACATGATATTCAAGGAGACGATATGCACCAAAACGCTCTACAACTACATCGACAGCGGTCTGTTTTTGAACATCAGCAATAAAGACTTGCCGATAAAGAAACAAGGTAAAAAGCGTGACTACAAGCCGGTTAGACGAGTAGCCCTAAACAACATCAGAGGTCGCAGCATAGAAGAACGCCCACCGGAAGCAGAAAGCCGCAGCGAACTCGGTCATTGGGAAATGGACTGTGTAGTAGGTTCCGGTAAGGCATGTCTGCTGGTTATGACGGAACGAAAAAGCCGCAAAGAGTTGATTTTTCCGATGAAAGCCAAAACACAAGTATGTGTATTGGAAGTTATGGACAAGTTGGAAAATAAGCATAAATCTAAGTTTTCTACAATATTCAAAAGCATAACTATGGATAACGGCAGCGAGTTTTTAGACATAGAAGGACTTGAGAAATCCTGTATATTCCCTTCAACACTACGAACCACTTGTTAATAGCGGCCTGGATTCAGGATATGGCTAAAATCAATCACGCCAATAACCATTTCTGCCAACCGTACCAAAGCCAACGCCGCCCGGGCCTATTATGAAAGAACGTATATCCGTGACCCCGGCGGCGGCAAAGATGTCCGGATTTTTGGCATGAAAAATTCCATTATGGCAACCCTGGAAAAATCTTTGTTCTGGTACAGAGGAAAATGGATGAAAGCCGGGCGGGAAACCAATGCAATTTCCGATGCGGTTGCCATATTCTTTTCTGTGCTGGCATTTTTGGTCATAGGCTTGCGAGCCATAAACGGTATGTACGATATTGGCCAAGTAACCCTTTATGTTGGGGCGGTGGCGGCATTTTCTGCAAGTGTTGTAAACATCGTAAACATACTTTCGGGCTTGTACCAAAACGCGCCGTACCTTGCCATGCTATACGATTATATTGATTTGCCCAGCCACAAATATTTAGGCAGCCTTACCACGGAAAAACGCAGCGACTACGACTATGAACTGGAGTTTATAAATGTGTCGTTTAAGTATCCCGGTTCGGAAACTTACGCCCTAAAAAATGTTAATCTAAAACTGCATGTGGGCAAACGGCTGGCGGTTGTAGGCCGCAACGGCAGCGGAAAGACAACACTGATAAAATTACTATGCCGCTTGTACGACCCTACAAAAGGCGTTATAACACTTAACGGCGTGGACATCAAAAAATATATTTTGAACGATTACATTAGAATATTTTCTGTAGTGTTTCAAGATTTTGCGTTGCTGCATTTGCCGCTGGGTGAAAATGTTGCCGCTTCCGGCGAGTATGACGAAAATGCTGTAACCCAAGCACTGGAAAAAACCGGCTTTGGCCCGCGACTTGCAGATTTTGCAGAACTGGAAAAGGGCTTGCAGACTCTTTTGTACAAGGGTTCGGACCAGGAAGGCATATTAATTTCCGGCGGCGAAGCACAAAAAATAGCCCTTGCCCGGGCATTATACAAAGACGCGCCATTTGTAATACTGGACGAGCCGACCTCTGCCCTAGACCCGCTGGCGGAATATGAAATATACACTAAGTTCGAACAAATTGTAGGCGATAAAACGGCGATATATATTTCTCACCGGTTATCCTCTTGCCGTTTTTGCGATAACATTGCCGTGTTTAAAGACGGGGAACTTGTACAGCAGGGCAGTCATGACGCGTTAACCGCCGACAGAGAAGGGGATTATTTCAAGTTGTGGACAGCGCAGGCACAGCACTATAATGAGGAAAACGTATAAATTCAAGTGTAATTGCCTACCCCCTGATATCATTTGTTATATCAGGGGGTAGCTATGTTAGTATATATGGCAAAAAAATTCCGCCACCATGTATAATCTTTATATAAATTGGCGATATTTAAATTGTGACCTTAAACTCCGTTTAAGGAACAACTAAATATCCCCCCTCAAAGCCCGGCCTCACTCCCCCCTGAGGCCGGGCCTTCCTTTTTGCAGGGGTTCGCGCTTTACTATACTCTTGGCAAAGCAATTGCAAATGCGGCATAAATTACAATTACCAATGCCAGGTACCAATCAATTTTTGAACGCTCCGGTAATTCCGATGAATATTCAGTTGCAGCAAGCTCATTTGTACTAAATTCAGGCTCCCGGTTTACATACTGCTCTTTATCAAATTGTTTGTTTCTTTCCTGATTGTGCCGGACAAAAACATGGAACAGTGCCATTGCGCATGCAGTTGCGAAAATAGCCAAAAACCCAACTACTCCAATAACAAACAGCTCTATGTTAATGTTATTGAGGAATTCATATGCGCTTTGGGCCAGTGCCGGGTCTATTTCCGCAATTGCTTGGTACACCATTTGTGAAATAGTTTGGTCTGCCGTTTCCGGTAAATATTCGTAGGAATGCATGACCCAATACATAAGTGAGACGTTGACGCCGTTAACAATAAAGTGCGAAAATACAGCTGTCCAGATGCTTCTTGTATAGTAAACCATGTACGCGAAAACTATACCCAGGATAAAAGTGTACAAAAACTGGTGCAAATTTAAATGCATTAGACCAAAAAGGAGACCGTTAAATAAAGCAACCTTTCTAATTGTTCCGCTAGTAGTGGATTGAATATACCCGCGGAAAACTATTTCTTCAACTATTGCGGGGGTTACGGCAATTGCCAGCATCAGCATCAGCCAAGAATGCCCCGCACCGGTAAATGCCGCAAGAACTTCTGCCACCTCGTTGTCCAAAAACTGGCTGGTTACCCCAGAAATAAACATTAGCGCGGGTATGGCAAGTATGCTGATAAAAAAAATATAGATAAAATTTAACTTGTCCAAGGGCTGGTTGGGCATGTGCCGTGTAAAGTTGTCTTTTGTCATACAAAGCCAAATTATAAGCGGCAATAACAGGCGAAATATCTGCACTATAATAAGGAACCACATAGAGGCGAATACTTCGGCCGGGACGCCATTTTGGATAAGTGCATAAACAACAAGTTCGCTTACAACAGAGAAGCCTACGAAAAAAACCATCAAAAACAACATAAATGCCGAGGGGTTTTTATAATTTATTCTACCGGGTTCCATTGAAATATTACCTCCAAAGCATTGGCGATTCTGTCAAAATTTTGTGTGTTGGCTACAACCACAAGATAAATATTGCTTGCGTCAATATCTAAATAGTCAAATAAAGGCGTGTCGGCAAGGGATATGGCCATGGCGTCTGTATAAATGTTTTCGTCAAGCTCAAATGTTATTGTTACCAGTTGCTCTGATACTTGCTGATAAAGTGCAGCACATACAGCGGTCAAATAACCCATTACTTCATGCACCGGGCGGCTAAAGCCGCTTTCCGCAATCTCCGTTACCCCATGAACGGGTGTGAAAAACAAATCTATCGACCCTGTTTGAAGCATAGCGATTAAACGCTGCTGCATTCCAGAGTCAAATGAGGGGTTGTTTGTAATTGCATAAGACATTACTGTAACTTGTTCGCGTTCCGGGTTGTCTACGGTGGCGGCAAGGGCATCCCCTATACTGTTAAGCATGTCTGAAGGTACTACTGCCCCAAACCACGCAATGTACAAATAATCCCTTAGGGGCGGGTTGATAAACCACGTGTTTATTAAGCTGCCCACAAGAAACGCAATAAGTGCAAATGCGATAATGTGAATTTTGTAGTATTCCCAAATATATTGGCGTTTATCTTTAAAACTCATTTCCCGAAGTTTTGCTCTTTCCGTCGCAAAAAAATTCTTTAAATTTTCTCTCATCATTTGTTCCGCCTTTTCTACTCTTTACCGCCTAAAAAGTCTATTGTCCGTGGCAGGGCGTCTTTCGAGTTTTTCCATGGTTCGTTCGCGTTGCGATGGTCAAATTTTTGTACGAACCAATCTAAATCTTCTTCAAGCTCTTTTGTAACCTTTTGCCACAATGGTAATAGAACATCCAAAAATTTTTCCCGTTTGCCGCGGCCAAATTTTTCTGTATGTTCCAATAGGGTAATAAAATGCGGTAAACAATAGCCCGTTTGATTTTCGATAAGCTTAGCGTCATTGCCGCCTTTGCCCCAAATATAAAAGAATGTGTCTACAAACCTGTTAAACGTCGTATCTACTCTGTTGCACACATAACAGGAATTTTTTGTTTTTTCCATATGCCCTTTAAGGCGGGGCAGCATACCGCTTGGGTCTTTACCAAACAGGGGCAGAGGAACCCTTCCGTTAATAATGTTGCCTGTGTCTTTGCACAGCCGCTGCATATGGGTATGTAGCATCAGAGCAAGACCAAGGCGGTTTTGCTCTTTGTACATGGTTTGCATATGAGTTTTGCAAAACCCTACTTTATTGGTTTCCATTCGTACGTCATCTTCCATGTACGATGGCCCCATTACAAATTGGATAACGTCGTTTTCCAGCTTTCCTTGCATTTGACAAAAAGCGCAGCCTTGGGGGTCACGCAATGCGTCAAGTACAGGAATTGTATGAATGTGGTCCGGCATAGTAACATCTCCTAATATATAGTTGCTGTAATAATAATAACATATTTCGTGGGGGGAAGTATAGTTATTCCGGAACAGCCGTATCGGCGGCTTGAAACTTAATTTTGAAAGATGTTGTCCATTTGCAGTATAGAATCAGGGAGTGCGAAAAATTCCGGCAAAGTTATTTCTACAGGCTGCTTGGTCATAATACCAACGTACGAAGTCAGTACTTTTTCCAAAGATGTTTTAAAGTCGTGTCTTGACGCGCTTACCGTTGCTGTAAGCGGGATTTCTTTAAAAAAGTCTGTTCCAATGTATATCCGTGCGGAACCGATTACATCCCCTGCAGAAACCGGAGCTTTAATTGAAGTTGGGATAAACAACTCTATATACACATGTTCTTTCGAATTTTTATTTAACGGAACCCGCGCACCGTAAGTGTACGCATAATCTATAGATTTGCTGCGGGAGCGGGTAACAGGCATGGTTCCTGCAAGAGATTCGGATGTTATTATTGTTTCGAATTCGTAATTGGCAAAACCATAGCTTAAAATTTCTTTTGTGTCTACCCATTTTTGATTACGCCCCTGGGTTCCCCAGCCCGATGCCAACACTACGGAGATTAACTGCATACCATCGCGTTTTGCCGCGCCGACAAAACAATGGCCTGCCTTGTTGGTGAACCCTGTTTTTATGCCGTTGGCCCCGGCGAATTCATCCAACAAACGGTTTTTGTTTTGCATGGTATAATCCCGCTTGTTACTGGAAAAATTTGCGCTGCGCGTATTGGTAAGTTCAATAAAACCGGGGACTTCCAATGCGTAGCGGGCTATAAGTGCCAAGTCGTACGGTGTAGATTGATGATTACCGGCATCCAGACCGTTTGGTGTTTCAAAAATTGTGTTTACTGCACCCAGTTCCTGTGCTTTTGCTGTCATTTCCTTGCAAAATACTTCTACCGAACCGGAAAGATGCTCTGCAATTGCCACTGCCGCGTCGTTAGACGATTCCAGCATAAGTGCCAGCATCAAATCCCCAAGACGGATTGTTTCCCCTGCACTAAGGAACATTTTCATACGTGGTGCAGACGCCGCTTTGGCAGATACTGTTACAGTTTCGTTTGTACGGCCACTTTCCAAGGCAAGCACAGCGGTCATTATTTTTGTGGTGCTTGCCATAGCCAATGGCATGTGTTCGTTTTTTCCCCACAAAACCCGGCCGGTTTCTGCATCCATTAAAACCGCACCATGGGCATTTACGGTGGGAATTTCAATTTTATCCGCGGCTAAAACCGGTGTTGCAGTTGTGACGCAAATTGCTAATGATATGAAAATTTTTGACAAAAATTTTTTTATGTTTTTCATATGACATATGCCTCCATGACGTAGTTACTACGTGTAGTGTGTGCATTTTTTGCCATATCATACAAAAGGCGCGGTTTGAGAGCAAATTATTCAAATCCCAAAATTTATCCCAAAAATTATTCAAAAATTGTTCTTGCAAATTACTATGAATGTATGATATAGTAGCCCTTGCGCAACACGAGCGAATAGCTCAGCTGGATAGAGCGTCTGACTACGGATCAGAAGGTCGAGGGTTCAAATCCTTTTTCGCTCGACTTGAATAACCCCGTCAAATCAACTTCTGTTGGATTGACGGGGTTGTTTGTTTGTCTCGTTTTCATGGTTTTGGGTACTATTTGGGTACTAATGCTTTGAAATGATACACTACATTACGATAAAAATGGCTATGATATGGTTTGAATTTCTGCTTGCTGTCATGGTAAATCGCTCCTTTTCTCCACTTGTGGCGAAGCGGTCAAGTCATCTTCCTGCCTATTGGTCTGGAACCTCACAGGTATATGGGCTTGTGCTTAGTACCGCGTTTTCGGATACGGTCGCTTCAGTTAACTTCTGTATACATTATAATATATAGCGCGCCATATATCAATTGACAAATCAATAAAAATATAGCGCGCCATATTATATGTGTGATATAATGAAGCAAAGGAGTTGATGATATGCCAACCACAAAAGCCCAACAAAGGGCGACTGCTAAATATGTTGCAAAAAATCTTGAAGAAGTCCGCTTTCGTGTTAAAAAAGGCAAAAAAGAAGCAATTGCTAATCATGCGAAAAGCAAAGGAGAAAGTACACAAAGCTATATAAAGCGTCTAATAGGCACAGATATGGGTGACACAGACCTATAATAAGCTGGAGGTGTTCCATGACAAAAACCAAAACATCCAGTGCTGTAAAAAAATAGATAT
This sequence comes from Bacillota bacterium, assembly GCA_009786175.1. The sequence goes on from WQTQ01000163.1 coordinate 6,974, forward strand.
AATTCAAAGGCTTATGACCAGTTGCCAATCCGTGTCATATAAGGCCGTAAAGCCGAAATAAGGGCCATTGCAGACAGCAAAGGCGAGAGTCTTAACGCTTATGTAGTGCAAGCCATTGATGAACGCAAGCCAAACATTGGGCTTACTACATGGAAGAATGCCCCTGATGGTAAGATACTACAATCCGATGTTACAGTATCCAAAAATAATCTTGATTGTACGGAATTAAGCGGCTTAAATAGCATTGTAAATATGTACCTTGATTATGCCGAGAAAATAGGGGAACTGTCGAGCGACAAGTTGCGGATAATTTAGCAAAAGCTGAGTAAAAAAAATACCGGGTACTGCAAGACAAGAAGTATGTTTCAGATTTTAATAAGGCTACGCAGAAATATTTGAAGTAGCTAATGGTTCTCAAACAGCGCGATAGACAGCCAAATTTTACGGGATAATGAGAATGGGGAAATTGCACTAGCGACGCCGGGAGCATCTTTCCAAATTCTCACCATCGGAAAAATAAAAGAAGGGAGCAACTACCCCATGGACTTTACAAAGATAGATGCACTACACGACAAACTAAAAACATTGCGGCCGCTTAACAATGCAGAATTAAAACGTTTACGTGGCGATTTTATGGTCGAAAACACATACGATTCAAACGCAATAGAGGGCAATACTTTAACACTGCGCGAGACTGGCCTTGTTTTGGAAGGGCTTACTATTGCGGAAAAGCCGCTTAAAATGCACTTAGAAGTAATCGGCCACAGGGACGCATTTGAGTACATGCTAAAATTGGCAGATGCTAACGAACCGTTGACAGAACGCAGAATCAAAGAAATACACAGCCTAGTTATGATACATGAAGCGGAAATAAGAGGCGTATATCGCAACCTACCTGTTATAATCCGTGGAGCTATACACGTACCGCCACAACCCTATCTAGTTGCACCACAGATGGAAGCCCTGCTTGCGGACTGGGAAACCTTAAAGAGCAGCAAGCATATTATCGAAGCTGTAGCAGAGTTTCATTTACGCTTTGAAGGTATTCACCCTTTCTTAGATGGTAATGGCAGAACAGGGCGGCTTATCCTTAATTTGGAGCTTATAAAGGCAGGCCTACTACCTGTAAATATCAAATTTACAGACAGGAGAAAATACTATGATTGCTTTGACTTCTACTTTGGAGATGGCGGCAAAGTAGAGCCGCTTACTCAGCTTATAGCGGGTTACGAAGTTAGCGAACTAGAACGCCGCATAGAGATATTGGAAGCTATAGAGTGATAGGTAGCCGTCTTTTTATGTTATTATCTATTGGCAACTGTTGGTATTATGCAATATTTATTGTTGACTAAATCTGTAATGAAAGCATACAATATGTATGTAGCCACCGTGCTACATAATTTAAATTCGCTTCAGGGGTGTTTGGCTTTCGAGCCCACACCCTTTTAATTATTGAAATACCGACTTTGTATGTTTGGGCAATTCATAAGTCACTTAAACCAACTACATTTGAATTTGTGCTATCCTAAAGGTAAACAGGATAACTTAACGCCTATACAGAGAAAACAAACAAAAGCAATTGTTGAAGCATTGAAAGGGGTATAGATATGGAGAAAGAATTATTTGACGATTTAATGGAAGGTCTTAACGATGCACTTGTTTATGCAAAAGGCGATAAGACAAAAGCCCGGTCTATGGTTGTCGAGATACCGGACAACGAAAGCTGTCAAATGCTATATCGTAAAATAGAGAAACTCCCGGAACTTAAGCGTCAACAAGTAGCAGAATATGTAGATGAACTGCTACGGGCATCCGTTGGATAAAGGCAGTTGCAGAAATTGCAGTTGTTATCTATTCGGCCAGCGCGGCGTAGCAGGCCTAGAAAAAATGGCTACCTTAATGCCGAGGGTGGTATGCCTTTATATTTTTTAAATAAACGGCTAAAATAGGACACATCTGTAAAACCGCAGTTATGGGCAACTTCTGTTACATTTCTTTGTCCGGTGCGCAGCATATCTTCTGCTTGGTTTAGCCGGATTGTATTTACATAGTCACGGAATATGGTGTTGGTTTCTTTTTTAAATAATGTTCCAAAGTAAATGGGATTTAATGATACGGCTTCTGCCACTTCCGAAATGGTAATATTATTCGCGTAATTTTCGGTAATATATCGTATGGCCCATCTGACTCTGGAGTCGAATTTATGGGTGTTAACATCATAAACAAGGCGGGTCATAAAATGTTGTAAAATTAGCATAAGATGGGCACGGGCACGCATGGTGTATCCCGGCTGCCTGCTTAGCCAGCTTTCGTTTAATTTACGGTACATAGATACAATTTCTGTATGAACTCCTACATTGGAGAGAAGCGGCAATGGAACGTGAACTTCTTCATTTGTATTAATATTATGCATAAAAAAATTAGCGGCAAAGCATTCAAAATTTTCTGGGTCTTCACTAACTGCGAACCGATGAGAGTTTTTGGGAACACAAAGAACATCACCTTCGCTTACCAAAATTTTTTGGTAATCAATAGTGTAAACGGCTTTACCACGAAGTACATATGTGAGGTCAATGAAGTCGATTAGTGCGGGCTCTATATTCCAATTGGAAGTATTAGTGCGATAAATAAAGTATTCCAGGGTTGGTATTGCATTATCAAAATTATCAGATTGCACTTACACCACCGCCTTATAAAATTGATTGTCTTTATGTAAATTTATCATAAGTATAAACTTGACAGACATAACCAAACATAGCTATACTTTTGAATGTTTGGATTAATTAAAGATACAAGGCATGGTTTCAAGTGGGTGCCGATAAAAAAGGAAGAAAAATTTATGTGTAATATAAAACTACCGTCATTTTTTAGCAATGGTATGGTTGTAGGGAAAAATGCCCGGATATGGGGATGGGGACAGCCCGGGCAAAGCGTAAATGTACAGTTTCTTGGGGTAAGCTACAATGCTGTGTGTGACAGCGGCGGCCGTTTTGACGTAACCGTGGTTGCAAATGAATTTGGCGGCCCTCACATTATGACAATAGGCGGGCAAATAATTAACGATGTTTATGTAGGCAGGGTGTGGTTTTGCGGCGGGCAATCGAATATGGAGACGCCAATCAGCCGCACAAGGGAACTTTTGGGCAAACATATAACGGAAGATACACGTATTCGTGTTTTTCAGGCGGAAAAGGGCGTAAAATTTGACGGGCCTGCTACGGACGTAAACGGCAAATGGCAGCCCGCGACAGAAAGCGTGTTGGATCAATTGTACGCCGTGCCATACTTTTTTGCGCGGCAGCTTTTGGAAGACGATTCTACACCCATTGGGCTGCTGTGTACCCCTGCAGGCGGTACGCCAATGCAGGGGTGGCTGACGGAAAATATTATAGAAAATTTCCCGGTATATTACCAAGAACTTTTGCGGGTAAAGGAGCCCAACTATATTGAACAAGTTACGGCAGAAGGAAACGCCCGTGTGCATGCATGGCATGAAGAATTGCTTGCCGGGGACGTGGGGCTTGCAGAAGGCTGGCAACACCCGGATTATGACGACCGTAACTGGCAAAACCGGATGCTGCTTGACACGGCAGGCCTGCCCGAACATGGCGCGGTATGGTATCGTAAACGTATTACCTTGCCCAAGGTTACCGGAACCGTAACGTTAAACCTTGGCCGTGTGATAAACAGCGTTAAAGTGTATGTAAACGGGCAGCAGGTATGCGGCGTGGACTACATGTACCCGCCCTGCGTATGCGTTTTGCCGGAGGGCTTGTTAAAAGAAGGCGAAAACCTTATTGCCGTACGGGTTGTGGGGGATGGAAATACCCCGGAATTTGTGCCTGGCAAAGACTATTCGCTAACATACGTTGGTGGTAAAATAGATTTAAGCGGCATGTGGAAATTTAACATTGGTAAAGAAATGCCGAATGTTGTGGGTGGCGGATGGTTTTATGGCCACCCATGCGGTGTGTATAACTACATGCTTGCGCCGCTGCTTGGCTACAGCGTGGACGGGATGATTTGGTACCAAGGGGAATCTAACATCGCCAACCCTGAAACTTACAAGGTATTGTTTACGGAATTTGTCCGCCATGTACGGCAGTATTTTGGCGAAAATTTAAAAGTCATTTTCACACAGCTGGCCAACTTTGCAGACCCACGGGGTATACCCGGTGACGGCTGGGCAGTATTACGGGAGGAACAGCGCAAATGCCTGGAAATACCCAACACTGCCATGGCGGTGGCCATCGACTGCGGCGAGTGGAACGACATTCACCCAATAGACAAAAAAACCGTGGGCGATAGGCTGGCCTTGCACGCCCGCAAGCTGGTGTATGGGCAAGATGTTGTTGCTGACGGGCCTGTGGCTGTAAAAGCTGCTTCCCAAGACGGCATTTTAGCTGTATCATTTGACTATGGCGTGGGGCTTTGGGCAAGAGGCGGCTACCCGCTTTTAGACGTAGTTGACACAGACGGGGCTGTTCACAGACTGTATGCCGCCGCGCGAGATGAAAAACTGGTTGCGAGACTTGGCCGCATAAAACCGGCAGCAGTTCGTTTTGGTTGGACAGACTGCCCGGCTGTAACCTTATACAACGCTTACAACTTACCTGCTTCACCATTCCAGTTAGAAGTGCAATAAAACATAATTTTCAGGAGGTAGACCTATGAAAAAGCCGGAACAAAACAAGCCACTGGTAACAGACATTTACACGGCAGACCCTTCTGCCCATGTATTTGAAGGCAAGCTTTACATTTACCCGTCCCACGACCTGGACCATGACGGCGGGGACAACGACAACGGCGACCAGTACCGCATGGAAGATTATCACGTATTTTCCATGGATGATGTAGATTCGCCGGTTGTAGACCACGGGGAAGTATTGCACATGAAAGATGTACCCTGGGTAAGCAAGCAAATGTGGGCACCAGATGCCGCGTACAAAAACGGCATGTACTATTTGTACTTCCCGGCGCGGGACAAAGACGGTATTTTCCGTATTGGCGTTGCCACAGGCACAAGCCCCGCAGGCCCATTCAAGCCCGAGCCAAATTACATCCCCGGCAGCTTTAGCATAGACCCTGCCGTGTTTATCGATGATGACGGCAAGGCGTACATGTATTTTGGCGGCCTATGGGGTGGCCAGTTGGAAAAATGGCAGACAGGGGAATTTGTAGATAAGCCCGTAAGCCGCCCGGGTGATGACGGCCCAAAAGGCACCGAGCCTGCCCTTGGCCCCATTGTGGCGGAAATGTCTGACGACATGCTGACTTTTAAAGGCGAAACCCGGGAACTTAAAATTTATGATGAAAACGGCAGCCCGCTAACCGCCGAAGACATAGAAAGACGTTACTTTGAAGGCCCATGGGTGCATAAATACAACGACAAATATTATTTATCGTACTCCACCGGCGAAACCCACTACTTGGTGTATGCCGTAAGCGACAGCCCAACAGGGCCGTTCACCTACAAAGGCAGGATTTTAGAGCCGGTTATCGGCTGGACAACACACCATTCCATTGTGGAGTTTAAAGG
>WQTQ01000164.1 GCA_009786175.1 Bacillota bacterium
CTTGAAAAAGGCCGTCTTGTAGAAGACGGCACCCAGGAAGAGCTGTTGCGTAACAAGCATAAGTATGCGGAGTTGTTCCAATATCAGAAAGAAAAGTATGAGGTTTAAAGACGGAGTAGGATTCCACCCCCTGATATCAGGGGGTAGACAAGTATGGTCTATGAATAATGAAATCAGTTGACGTAAGCATTGGTACGCAATACAATAGCATAACAAGGCGGTGGGAAAGTGCGTTTTAAGTTATCATCAGATGCAAAAAAATACCTTGCAAGTCAAGATAAATCGACAATTAAGCGAATATATCAGCACTTGCGAGATGCTACAAAAATTCCTCCTAAAGGTGATATAATACCATTGTCGGACAACTCAGGACGCTTTCGTTTACGTGTAGGCGACTTTAGGTTCTTATTCACTAAAATTGGAAATGACATAATTATTGCTAAGATATCGCCACGTGGCGATGCATATAAAAAATAGGAGGTTTGTCATGACGGCACTTCGAAAAGAAATATATGAATATGTAAACTTAATGTCGGAAGAAAAGTTATTAGCATTAAAGCCGTTACTCCATATGTTGTCTGTTGAACCGGCAACAGTTCTTGAAAAGCTGACAGATGATGACTTAACCGATGAAGAAAGAAATGCGTTTAACATGGCGGAAATGGAATGGGAAAACGGTGACGCGGTTAACATTGAAGATTTTTTACAAGAGCAAAAAATAGATTTACTTCCGGCATAGCTTATTAAAATTTTCCCACCCCTGATATCAGGGGGTAGGAAAAGAAAATTGCTTGTGAATTCATCGTCAGGAAGCGTGACAGGGTAGTTATCTTGCTGATTTTTCCCGTCGCTCTAAGGTTTTGGCCCAAGTTTTTAATAGCTGGGACATGAAAAAACCGTATAAATGTTCAAGATCATCGTCTTCGTCATACTTTCTTAGCCCTTCATAATAATCATCTCTGTCTTCATCGTATACTATAAGCGGGGGATGCCCGTGAATCATTAAGAAATAATTCACAATCGTTCTTCCTACACGGCCATTGCCGTCGGCAAAAGGATGGATATGCTCGAAACCGGCATGAAGGTACGTTGCCGCTTTCAGCACCTGTTTGGGAGACGCTAAAAACGTAGCTTCATTCACTTCTGTTAGCAGAGATGAGATGTCGCGGTCTACATCTTCCGGCATCGAACCGACTTCATTTCGTCCGACAACAAAGTCATTTTTTTTGAACGTACCGGGTCTTTCACCCAGTTCAAAATATCTCCTGTCATCATATGTTGCCATAGTCGTAATTTCGTGAATAGCTTTTAATAATTCCACCGATAATGGCTCTTTAGCAATTATTTTAGGCAACAAAAATGAATAACATCTTTTTTGATTACTTATTTCAGTTAGTGTAACCGGGTCTCCTTTAAACCTTGAAACTCTATTGTTTTCAAACATTTCCCGTGTGTCATGGTACGTCACTTCCGGGTTTTCAATTTTTCCGCTGTTATAAGCAAATAAAACACGAAAACTATCTAATCGCGTATCAAGGTCTGTAACAGTTTTTATTTCGAAACTATTCCACAGCTGAATCACCTTGTCATATGTCAAGGCATTTCCTCCTCCCGGGTTTTGCTGGCATAAATAGTATATCATATGTAATATCAGGGGGTACATAATTTTTTGGTGGAACTTTGCTAGCCAGAGCGATATAATATACAAAAAAAGCAGGTGCCCCAATGGCAATAATAAATTCCGTAAATAATTTTAGAGTTTTACAGTGGTGTAAGCTAAAAGACAAAAAAATCAGAGATAAGCAAAAGCTGTTTATCGTAGAAGGCTACCATCTTGTTTTGGAAGCCCATAAAACTGGCTGCTTAAAAGAGGTAATTACAACGGAAAAAGGCAGCAATTTCAACGTGCCTGTCCACCAGGTAACAGATGATGTAATGGCAAAAATGTCGTCCTTGGCCACTCACACAAAAATATTGGGAATCTGCCGCCGTAGGGAAGACGAACCTTACTGCGACAGCATACTGCTTGTGGACCAGGTTCACCACCCGGGCAATTTTGGCACAATTATAAGGAATGCCGTCGCTTTTGGTGTGGACACAATTGTGGTAAACAACAGTGTTGATGTTTACAACCAAAAGGTAATTCAATCTTCCCAAGGGATGATTTTTCATATAAATATTATCAAAAGCCCCATACAGGAATTTGTTTTGCGGCTGAAAGAGGAAGGTTATCAAGTTATCGGTACGGATGTAAATGAAGGAGTAAGCTTGAACGGGCTTAAAGCAAACAAAAAACGGGCCGTCTTAGTTGGTAACGAAGGTGACGGCCTTGGCGGTGATTTACTGGATATGTGCGATGTGAAAGTTAATATTGAAATGAGCGAAAAATGCGAGTCCTTAAATGTTGGCGTGGCAACGGGGATAATTTTGTTTTGCTTGAATAGGATGTGAAATTAGCTTGTAACTTATATACATTTATGGCATACTTCCCCCAGGGTTTGTTTAAGATGTTAATAGGTGCAAATGTGCAGAAAATATTGCCGAAGAAAGAGAGTGATTATAATGCAAACGGCATATACGACGCGTGATTTAAGTGCGTATCATTTTATGAGATGTTTGTTTGCCGCGCTGGCTGATAAAAAAAATGTCATTATCAATAGAGATGAGATTGTTAACACGATTTTTGAGTTTAAAAATCGCACCGGTTCTGACTCTATGGACGTTTTTAGGAATATAGAATTTAGGAAAAATATTGATAGTGTTCTTTCCTCCGATATTGAAGAAGGAATAAATACGCTTCAGACTTTTGGCGTTGTTGGTAAACTTAACCCGACTTATGAAAAGATTGTTATTTTTTTGACACAGCAAGAAGCTCTTAATATTTTAAACGATTATGAATCAAATGTTCAAAAAGTTATGACAGAATTAGCGTCTAGCTTTGGAGGCGTGTAAAATGCGAGCATTTGAAAGTTTGATTTCCTCTGAATGTTATATAAAAATAGCGACTGATATTGAAATATATGTATCTGATATGTTAAATGGGTATAAGCCTAATTCAGTCCGCGCAAAAACAATTCATGATCCGGTTTGGGGCTCTATAGAATATTCGGAGTGGGAAATGCAAATTATTGACTCTCCTCTTTTTCAAAGATTAAGAGACATCAATCAAGTTGGGTTAGCGATGTTAACATATCCGGCGGCCAGACACTCCCGTTTCGAACATTCACTGGGTGTTTTGGCGGCAACGAAAAAAATATGTGAGAAAATCCAAAACAATTCAAAGAGTTTTAACTTTCCGGTCGAGGATAGAAACAGTGTGTGCCTTGCCGCTCTTTTGCATGATATAGGGCACAGCTTTTATTCGCATCTTTCAGAAAAAATATATGGGGAGTTCCCGGATTTTTTAGCTCTAATAGATGAGTTTAACGCAAAGTTAGAGCGCAACCCAAAGCCGCACGAAATTGTTTCGTTTATTATTATTAATACCGCTGCGTTTAAAAATTTCTTCTTTGAAAAGATAAATTATCCGAATAAAAACCAGTGCAAGGCTTATCTTTTTCAAGATGTAAGTAAAATAATTGTTGGCGCATACATAGAAAAAAACTATGTGTTGCACAGCTATTTAACCGCAATAGTTAATGGTCCGTTTGATTCTGATAAACTGGATTACATCAAAAGAGACAGTTTTACAGCAGGTCTTTCCTTAGCTTACGATATGGAGCGTCTTTTTAGTAAAATAGTTGTACACACCATATCAAATGGTAATAAGGTAGAGCATCGATTGGCAATTAATGTAAATGGCATTACGGCAATTGAAGAGTTAACATTTTGCCGGATAATGCTATTTAGTTATATTTACTATCATCAGAAAGTTTTGATTTCAGAAACGATGATAAAGGACTATGTACAGGGGCTGCATAGATTAGGAATAATCCAGAGTATCGCAGATTTCTTAAAATATACAGACTCGGATATTTTAAGTCTTGCCGATAAACAAAATGGCAGGAATCCATTTCCTGAATATCCAATGTTGGATTTGAAAATGCTATCTGAAAATATCAAGTATCGTCGGCTTCCAAAGCGATGCTTCGAGGTTTCTCAAACATATATCGAAAGCACTAAACCTAATGACTTACCGACGCTTTTACGCAGTAAGGCTGTGGATATAATTACAAAATCTAGAAACGAAGCAACAACTGTTGATGAAATAGAGAAGGATATTTTAGGCTTTCTTTCTGTTGTAATGAAAGAAGATCCTGTTTCTCTGGACGCATTGATTTCAGATTATATAGATTTAAAATATGATGATTTATTGAAAAAGAGATTTGAGTTTTACAATGCAATAGTTGAGGAGTATAAAAGCAAAGGGAAAAGTGTTGATTTTACGTTGTTTGACGTATACATTGTTTTTCCAAAGCAAGTGAATTATGGTTCAGAAGCAGCTGGTGAAGGAATTGTTTTGGGAAAAGACAAGACTACATTATTAGCCATAAAAGATTTTGTTAAACTTACCGATTGGGCGGCAAGCTTTAACTCAAACAAGTGGAAAGGTTATGTTTTTGTTTCAGAGAAAGTGGATAGCGATATTGCATTTAAAGTTGCCGAATCACTTATTTTGAAAGGAAAAGCCAAGTTGAAAAATCCTTTTGCTTACCTGAATATTTCAATGTATGATTAATACAGGGTTAATATGACGCACGTTGTCATATTAACCCTGCTATACTATGCGCGAAATAAAATTACACAGGAGGGTTTGCAAATTTATGACGGATAAAATAAGATGCGGCTGGGTAGGCGGTATACCCATATACGAAGATTATCATGACAACGAGTGGGGACGCCCTGTTCATGATGACCGCCAACTTTTTGAGATGCTAATATTAGAGGGGGCGCAAGCGGGCCTTACGTGGCTTACTATTTTGAAACGGCGTGAATTTTACCGACAAGCATTTGACAATTTTGACCCGCAAAAAGTGGCGTCCTACGACGATGTAAAAATTCAAGAACTTTTGGCAAACGAAGGAATAATTCGCAACCGCTTAAAGGTAAATTCAGCAGTAACTAATGCCCAAGCGTTTCTGGCAATTGCGGAAAAACACGGCAGCTTCGATAAGTTCATATGGGGCTATGTAGACAATACGCCGGTTATAGGCCATCGGGCCACTATGGATGATGTGCCTGCAACCACACCGCTGTCGGATAAAATAAGCAAAGACCTGAAAAAGCTTGGCTTTAAGTTTGTAGGCTCTACAATAATTTACGCGTACATGCAAGCCACAGGCATAGTTAATGACCATACCGTAGATTGCTTCCGTTATGGTGAGGATTTTTGTAATTGAAGCGTAATGGCAAATTTAGCCTCAATTTTGTATAATATTCGGACTTATCTTGATAATATTTGCAAAATGCGAGGTAATTATGCGGAAAAAAAGTGCCAAAACTTTAAAAATGACAGTCTCCGTTATGATAATGACGGTGGGAATTTTGATACTTATGGGCAGTGTGGTGGTGGCCCTTCATATGACGGACAATACGGACGTTATTTATATTATCGCCGCCTGGAATGACAGGGGCGCACCAGCCGAGACTGCACAGCTTGGCAGCTTTGCCCCACAAGAGGTTGTAACCCACCAGCAGCAAGGTGACTGGGCATTGATACACACCATTTACGGCGAAGGCCGGGTGTATATGAGCGCGGATATACTTTATACCCAAAGCACCATGGGCCTGTTTGACGAAATAGATGACACCGTTCAGCCGCCAATTCATATATTGGAAGAATTTATGGAGCAGTTTGGTAACACCGTATCTGTGTATTACGAAAATTTGGCCACGGGCTTTATTTTCCGCCACAACGCGGACATGGTGTACTTTGGCGCAAGCGCGACAAAAGCCCCATTCGCCCTGTACATCTACCTAAAGGCAGAGCGGGGCGAAACGGTTATGACAGATGTTCATGCGTTTACAGCCGACGATAACTGGGGTGGCAGCGGCGTAATCCGCCACAGGTACAATTTTGGGGCTACATTTACCCAAAGACAATTGCTGCACCTAATGCTTAGCCCAAGTGACAACATTGCAACCCGCATACTGCGAAGGGTGCATGGCCTGGAAGGGTACACCCAATTTGTAGAAAGTATTGGGGCTAACCCGGGCTTTGTGCAAAACCTGACATATTCATATTTATCGGCCAACGACGCGGGCATTTTTATGCGGGAAACTTACCGCTACATTATGTCCGGCGGCACATACAGCCAAGAGTTGAAAGATAATTTGTTGGCGAATCGTTATCCATTTATTATTTCAGATTACCCGGTAGCAAGCAAAAGCGGCTGGTCTGCCAGTTTTGGACAAGCATGGCACGACATGGCCATTGTTTTTGCACCTTCGCCCTATGTGCTTGCGCTGCTGTCTTCCAGGGTTGGCGGGGCAGGGGACAGAATGGTGTACGATTCAATTTCCCGGTTTATACAGGAATTTAACAGCGCGTGGTTTTACCCGGGTGAAACCGTATTGCCGTGAAAATATGTAAATCAAGAAACCGGAATTTGTCCTGATGCGATTCGGAGCAAAAGGACAATTCCGGTTTCTTAGTCAACGTGACGTCTCTTTTCTAGTCCCTAATTTTTACAGACGCGTTGGTGGTAACTAATTGGACATCCAGTTTTTTACCGCCAAGTTCATAATTGCTGTTTGTACCGCGGGCGTATTCTCTGCCCACTTCTGAAAAGTACATATCATAGCTTTTACATACAACTTTACCGCCCTTGGCGTGGGCTTCTACTTTTAACCCAACATCCCTTGGGGCAGAAAACGAAATACTGCCGTTTGTTGTATGAGCTTCTAAGGTGCGCTGTCCGCCCCAGTCGTTAAAGTCGTGAAGGAACTTGTCAAGCTTCAACGATGTGTTTGTTGTGTGAATTTGCAGGTTTTGTACATCCATGTACGCCATTTTGACCCGGTCGTTAGTGGTTTTTAGCCCAACATTGTTGGCGTGTACATTTTCTACCTGAATTTTAGCGTTTGTGGTTTCCATGTGTACGTTTTGGGCCACTAAGGTGTTAACCCTTATAACCTCGTTGTGGTTTTGGGCCACAAATTCTGCACATGTAATATTGCTTGCCAGTATTTTTTCATTCTTTGTGTATAAGACAAGTGCGCAGGCCTGTATGTCTTCCACCAGTACGGGGCCGTTTTTGCTGGCAATATGGGCGTTCTTAATCATTACATGGGGTACTTCGCAGACTATTTCCATAGAGCGTATTAAACTTTCGTCGTACATAACTTGGTAAGTGCCGTCTTCTTCGTGGAAAACCACTTGCGCGTCCGGACGGCGGGCGTTGTACTTACACTGTACACGAATTGTGTTGCCGCCGTAGCCGGTTACGGAAACTCGGGCACTTTTGCCGATTAGTGTAAGCTTTATAACACCCTGTGATATTGGGTTTGATGTGAAGAACAGCGTGTTTTCGTGATGGCCGTATGTGCCGCTCATAAATTCGGATATAGACGCGCCAATGTTCATATCCTTTATGCTTTCTACAACATCTTGCACAGCCCCGGAAATATCCCCGACCAAATCTTCTACCCAGTCCGGTGTGGTAAAAGAGGAATGGTAGTCATGGGGTGGTGGCGGTGGGGGAGGGGGAATTTGGCTTTCCCGCTGTGGTTGCGGGCCGTTGCTACGGGGTGTATCATCGGTTTCATTTAATTGGTTAAGCATGGTAAACGCTTCCGTAGCGGTTATCTTCCCCTGCTCCAATTGTGATAATATTTCTTGTTTTTTGTCCTGCATTTTGCTGGCCTCCTTATAATGTGGTTTGTGTTTTAATGTTATCACGCTTTTTGCGGTAATACTTTGTTAAAATTCCATCTTCGCCGGAAAATTTGCCCCTGATACTTTTTATTATGCTTGTAAGCCTGTTAAACTGGTGCGCGCTTTCGTCTATGGCGTATGTCCATGTGGTTGTGCCGCCGTTAAGGCCTGCTTCGCCCATGTCTACGCCGTCCTTTGTAATGGGCAGCTCTTCCATTTTCTTAAGAATGTCCTGCCGTAAATTGTCAGACATTTCGTCGCACAGTCGTATTACAATGCGCACGTATTCATCCAGCGCGTCCGATTGCCCTTCACCAATTAGCGTAGAAAATGCCCCGTCCCGTAAGCTGATAAAATGAATGCCGCTGCGGGCGTTTTCCAACGTTTCTACAAGCCGGGCCCAGTGCTTGTTTATGAAGAAAAGCGCGAGCTGCTGCTCTGCACGCTTTATGCCGTCAAGCCCCGCCTGCTGCAGCACTTGCCGGTACTTGTCCGGGTTTCCCTTTTCTAAGATGGCGAAATATTTGTTGCCCTTGAGTATTTCCGTCCGCAGTTCTGTTATGCGTAAACGCTGGGCCTCAACTATTTTTGCAAAGCGGTTCATAGATGAGCGGATGCGGGCCGCTTCGCCTTCCATAGCCCGCTGTATGCGGCGTACAGTACTTATCCGCCTTTTTGTACTTCCTATTTCGGCCTTAACTTTTTCCAGTGGGGTCATGCGGTAGGACAAGTCCGTATCTTCCAGCCATATAAAAAATTTGCTTTCCCCAACATCGCCTTGACGCCCCGCGCGCCCGCGCAGCTGGTTGTCTATCCGTTCGCCGTGGTTAACTCCAACGCTGATTACATAAAGGCCGCCTGCTTCCGCCGCGCCGTCTCCAAGGCGAATGTCAACCCCGCGCCCGGCCATATTGGTGGAAATTGTCACCCGACCCGGTTCCCCTGCCTTGGCTATTAACTTTGCTTCCTCTTCGTCGTTTTTCGCATTTAGTACATAGTGGGGGATGTTGGCCTTGTCCAGCATTTGAGAGAATAATTCGGATTCCGCTACGCTTTTTGTGCCAATAAGCACAGGCTGCTTTCTGCTGTTGCAGTCCCGCACCTGGCCGATTATGCTTTGGTAAAATTCATCCCGGTCCATGAAAAACACGTCTTGGTGGTCTACGCGGATGCACGGGCTGTTTGGCGGGATAACGTCCACAGATAAATCGTAAGTCGATTCAAATTCCCCGGCAGATGTGGCGGCGGTGCCGGTCATGCCGCATAAAACCTTGTACAGACGCAAAAAATTTTGCATGGTTACGGAGTTGTAAATCATTGTGAATGGTGTCGGCATTACGCCTTCCTTCACTTCCAATGCCCGGTGCAACAAGGCCGGGTACCGCTTGTTTAGTATAACCCGCCCGGTGGTGGGTTCTACAAGCCGGATGCAGCCGTCCTTAATAATGTAGTCTTTATCCCGGGCCAAAAGATAATAAGCCGCCAAGGCACATTGCACACTGCTTAATATGTGTAAATTTTCTTCATCGTGCAGGGCAACGCCCAGGTAATTTTCCACATGTTCCAGCCCTTTATCCGTAAGCCACACCTTATGTTCTGTATGTGATGCTTCGTAACAGTCATCGGCCAGGGATTGTATACATTTGTCTATTTCCTCGTCTGCGTCACTGTCAAAGGGCATTTCCCCGGCCAGTACAAGGGGTGTGGTGCATTCGTCAATCATAATGGAATCCGCTTCGTCTACAATGGCCACGTCAAACCCCGGGAATGTCACTTCGTCCATAGATTGCGCCAAAAAACCGCGCAAGTAGTCAAATCCTGCTTGCTTTGCCGCCACATATGTCACGTCGCAGGCATACGCGCTCTTCCGCTGCTGTATTGTGGAATGCTGGTCTACAAAGCCGACGGTTATGCCACAGGCTTCGTATATGGCTTTATTATCTGTAAAATCCCGCTTGGCCAGGTAGTCGTTAAACACCAGGACGTGAACCCTGCGGCCATCCAGTGCGTAGCATATTGCCGCCACTACAGCGGCAAGGGTCTTTCCTTCCCCGGTGGGAAGTTCTGCAATTTTCCCATGCTGCAACGAGCGGGCAGTGCGCAGTTGGGTATCAAAAAGGGACAGACCTGTTAATTCTTGTATTACATTTTTTATGATGGCGTGGCGGGTTTCGGTGGCGGTATTTTCCTTTAGTTGGGTATATATTGTGTTGTTTGTCAAATACTCACCATCCTTTGTATGTATTAGCGTTCGTGTAAATATACGTGAATTGGGCGGAAAGGTATGAATGCGACGGTGAAATTCCACTTGCTATTTTTTTATTCACCTGCTAAACTATCGGAAGCAGGAGGGTTTGTAATGTTTATTTCTGGCTTTTTATATACAGTCAAGAAAGTTTGCTCCGTTCAATTGGATAACAACGAGACGTTGTGCGGAGCTTAATCAGGAGGGGATGCCTTCCGAGGTTCGTTGGTAAAATGGTACTTGCAGCATAGTTTCGGCTATGCTTTGTAGCGTTGCCTTTTACCAACCGAGCATAAACAAGATTAACTACAGGCTGCGGGCGTTTCGTTCGCAGTTTTTTTATTGCCATCAAAGGAGGCCACTACCATGGCAAGCGCATTAAACATCGGCATCGTTGCCCACATTGATGCGGGCAAAACAACCCTTACCGAACATATTTTGTTCGAAAGCGGTATAACACGTGTAAAAGGCCGTGTAGACCACGCCAGCACCGTTACGGATGACTTGGCAATAGAACGCAAGCGCGGGATTACCATCAAAGAGAAAACAGTGTCATTCCGGTGGGGCGGCATAAAAATTAATCTGTTTGACACCCCCGGTCATGCGGATTTCCTCTGTGAAGTAGCTAGGGCGTTCCGGGTGTTGGATATGGCTGTTTTGGTTATCTCCGCGAAGGAAGGCATCCAGCCTCAAACGGTTGCCATTTACAATATGTTAACCAATATGGGGCTGCCCGTTGTTATATTTATCAACAAACTGGACAGGGTTGGTGCCGATGTTAAACGTGTCCGCGAAGAAATTACCGCGCTGGGCGCGAAACATGTGATGATGCAGTTTGCGGATGAGGCCTTGTCAATTACACACTGGAGTAACAATGCCGAATACACAGAAGATAATTTACTGACACTCTTGGAATTTGACACCGATGTCATCGAGCGGTATGAAAACGGATATGAAATTGACGACGTAATCTATAAACTGGCGGCAGACAGCAAAATTATTCCGGTTTTTATGGGAGTAGCATTGCAAGGCATTGGGGTTAAGGAACTTTTGGATGAACTGGTTAACATATACCGGCATACTCAAACCTTACTAATGGACATCCCGGCTTCCGCCATTGTTTATAAGATACATTTTAATGACCGGCGGGAGCGCAAAATTTATTTTCGTATGTACGCAGGCACAATTGAAATACGTGAAAAGTATACTATTGAACAGAAACCGGATAGCCCCGAAATTCAAATTAAATCACTTGAAACATTAAACGGTGCCAAGCTGGACAGGGTTGCCAGGGTGTCTTCCGGGGAAATAGGCGTACTCACTAATGTAGACAGCTTGCGGGTGGGCGATGTAATTGGCATCCATTGCAATAACATACGAACTGTAGACGAAGTAAAGCCCATCTTCTCTGCGGATATTTTCCCTGTAAAAAGCGCGGACAGGCAGCGGCTGTTGGACGCGCTTTCCGAAATGCATCTGGAAGACGGTCAATTGGGCTTTGCCATAAACTCTAAGTCTATAATCTCGTTAAATTTGTTCGGCGAAATTCAAAAGGAATTTATCAAGACTCAATTACAGGACAAATACGGTGTAGATGTTGAATTTTCTGATACACGGACCAATTTCAAGGAAACACCCGCAGGTATTGGAAAAGCAGATACGGGGTTTTTGACATTTATAGTCGAGCCGCTGCAACAGGGGACAGGCGCAAGGTACGAATACAACAGGAGTGTAGGCATTACCGGCGGTTTAACAAAATCGATGCATACTGCCGTAGAAGAATCTGCATTGGCAAGCCTAATACCGGGGGCGTTGATGGTGGAAGAAAACGGTGTGGTGTTGCCGTTTAGACCTGGTGTGCATGGCTGGGAAGTAACAGATATCCGCATTATATTTGACGCCTGCAGCGAAAGCGCGGCACCCGGCGAATTTAGGGCAGAAACACCATATGCCATAAGACAAGCCCTATGGGACGCCGGTACAATAATTTTAGAGCCGATTTATTGCTGCGAAATTGTTGTACAAGCGGAATTATGCGGCAAAACCATAAACGAGATAGAAAATAATTTTGGAAGTATTGCCTCTGTACAAGAAAACGGCGCGTACATGAATATATCCGGTAAGCTGCCCGCCCGGATGTACCACGAGTTTATCCGCAAGTTACAAACGCTGACAAAAAATATGGGAAGCTTTGATATACTTCGGGTTGATTATGAACCATACGAGGAAAAGTGATTTTTAGTGCAAAATAAGGCTGTCCCCTGAAGCTAGAAAACGATAATTTCCTAATGCTCCGAATCAATGATTGTCGCTATAGGAAATTATCGTTTTCTAGCTTCAGGGGACAGCCCTTTGTGCATTATTTTTAAAATATAATTTACCCCAATGTCATTAAGTTAAGGTTAAGCAAAAAAAGAGAGAAGCGCGTATACGACACGCCTCTCTCTTTTAATATGCGCGAAAGACAAAAAAAGAAAAA
>WQTQ01000165.1 GCA_009786175.1 Bacillota bacterium
AATACATGTTTATGGTGCATAACGAGTTTTTAAACCCCGCGGCGGCATTAACACAGTTCCGCCCATCCTCCCTTTGTCCGGTTGATATGGTATTGAACCCGGTATACACACACTCCTGCCAAGCTTTTAGGCGGTTTATCCCGCTGGTAGACGAGGCAGGGCGGCTGCGCACCAACATTGGCACCACTTTCCCATGGAAAACGGTGGCCATAGCCGATGGAGACAACGCCGATTTAGCATGGGTGTTTGTTTCCCAATATTTGATACCCGCAAGCATTTGTGAAGAAAATAATGACTTTTGGGGCAGATTCAACGTGCTAAACCTTGGGGTGCATACATTTGATTCCCCCATCGAAAGAAGTGTGGCGGCAGTTCATTTTCCAAATTTATTTACAGTGCCTACGCAAATACATGCTGGCGAGCCTACACAGGTGCCGGGTCAATGGATACCTTCACCACATGTACGAATACCTTGGGCGTATGATGTGGAGACAAGCGAATGGTTTATAAACTTCCCCCATAACCAGTCCCTTGAAGCCTCGCCAGCAGAAATAGAGCGTGCCATAGGCCGGGTTGCGGCCCAAATAGAAGAAATGAACGAATGGCAAATGGCACCGGTTCCGCTAATCCCGTTCGAGATTTTTGAACCGGCATTACAAAACATGCTGCGTCGCTTTGCTTCCCCGGAAGCTACAGCGCAAGTTATCCACGATAATGTAGTGGAGTGGATGGGTAGTTAAGAGTTCGGCAATAATCCAGTAAGAACCGATACGGTATCGCCAAAGTCCTTTCAGATTCTCCGTAAGCGGTCTGCCATATCCCCAGCTCTTTTTTTGCTTCTTCAAGAGAATAATACTGTACAAGTCCTTTCGCTTTACGTTCTTCATGTTCTCGTATAATTCTTAAGTCGTAGTCATTTTCCAACTTTTCAAAAAAGGCATTTTTTACTGTATCAGATACACTGATCTATTCATGACTTGGCCAACTCCTTCATATAATTACCGAGGGAGGTGGTAAGTATCAACCGAAAACGTATTTTAACCGGCGCGTTAATCCTTACACTTGCGGGGGTGGCAACCCGTGTTTTAGGCTTTGTGTACCGCATTTATATGTCAAATTTAATGGGCGCAGAAGGCATGGGGCTGTACCAGCTAATCATGCCTGTATATACCCTGGCCTGGAGTATTTCCTGCGCGGGGTTTAACACTACGGTTTCCAAGTTAACGGCCCAAGAGCGGGCTAAGGGCGAATACGGCAATATGTCGCGGATGCTGCGGCAGTCTGTTGCAATAACAACAGCCCTTGGCATAACCCTGTCTGCGGCCCTTTATTTTGGTGCGGAAATTTTGGCAATATATTTCTTTAATGACATGCGGGTATTACTACCGCTGCGCATTTTGTCTTTTGCCTTCCCGTTTATGGCAGCTGGCACATGTATGCGCGGATATTTTATTGGCTTGCAGGAAGCAAAAATACCGGCAATAAACCAGGTGCTGGAACAAATTGTGCGAATGGCGGTAGTTTACCTTTTAGCGGCTCGGTTCGTACCCCGTGGGCTAGAGTATGCCGCTGCTGTGGCCCTATTCGCAATTGTTGTGGAAGAGCTTTTTTCCTGCATATTTGTCTTTGCGGCGTATAAAAGACGTGAATCGAAAAAAATTCATGTGGTGACTCACAGTAACCACTTGAAATTTCCCGCCATGTCTAATCTGCAAATTTTTACGTTAATTATGTCCATGGCATTGCCGCTTACGGGCAATCGCGTTGCGGGGTCTTTGCTTTCCGCCTGGGAAAATGTTCTTATACCAAGCCGCTTACAAATGTTTGGCCTTTCTGCCACGGAAGCCATCAGCGAATTTGGCCGTATATCCGGTATGGCTATGCCGTTGATATTTTTCCCCACGGCGGTTCTTACGGCACTAAGCGTTACGCTGGTACCTGCTGTGTCGGAAGCTGTAACGTCTAAAGACCTGCACGGGGTATCTGTCATAGCTTCCAAATCTCTGCTATTTGCGGCCATAACCGGTATGGGCGCAGCGGCACTGTTTATATTTTTCCCCCACGAGCTGGGGATGGCAATTTACAACCAGCCAATTGGGTTAATGCTGCAGCTTTTGGGCATTATGTGTCCGTTTATTTATATGCAAATTGTCATATCCGGCGTGCTAAATGGCCTTGGCTGCCAGATGTTTATCTTCCGCAACAGTTTGCTGTCGTCGGCTATAAGCATCGGCTTCATATATGTATTTGTGCCCCGGTTTGGGTTGACAGGCTTCATTTTTGGCTGGCTTGTAAGCTTGCTGGTGGTTATCGCGCTGGGGCTGCATAAAGTGCGGCAATACATGCCCCTGGAAATGGAGTATGTAAAGTGGATGCTAAAGCCCCTGCTGGCCGCAGTTGCCGCCGGGCTGGTTGCGCGTTTGGCGGCAACCCGCTGGCTTTTGGAAACGGCAGGGCTTCGCATGGGGCTTGTGTTTAGCATCACTATTTTAATGGTGATATATTTGCTTGGGGTACTGCTTACGGGCTGTATTACCAAGGAAGAACTGCGGCAGCTGCATTCGCGAAAAGTTTAAAAACTCTGGTCTATAAACCGTCTTAAGTATAACGCCAAGTTTTCATAGCCTTTGTCCAGCCACCGGCTTTCGGCAGATAACGGGGCAACTTTACCGGCGTGTTGCAAGTGTTCGTGCCTTCTTCGGATATACTTAACAAAAAACATCACATGAAATACATACAGCCTGTCAATTTTTGCAAAAATATTTTTCAGCTCTTTGTAGCTGCCATATTCTGTCCATTCCCACAGATATGCGTCAACAATTACTTCCTTTGCGGGTACATCTGCGGGCAGCAATTTTCTAACCGACCCTAATAAACGAGACATGGCAAAAAACGGGTGCGACACCCCTCCCCAAACCCAGTCATAAAAAATAAACTCGCCATTTACATGCCTGACATTGTATACCCCTATATCGCTGTTATGAATTGTATCCGGCACACAACTATTCACGGATTTTAACAGCTCTGCTACACCTTGTGCGTTTTGTGCCAGCTTTTCCTTTTCGTCTAAAGAGATTTTATGCCGCGTATCCGACAACATCCCGTAAACATAATTGGGGAAATCATTCAATTCGCTTATAATCGCGTTAATCCTGTAATCGTACCCGCAAAAATATGCGGAATTTACATGTGTAATTGACGCCTTTTGCATACGGGCCAATGCGATAAACAAATTACACAGGCTCTCCATGTCCATACTTGAAATAGAAGACAAATCTTCCCCGCCCATGTCTTTCATCAAAAATACATTCAAATCATCATTGTATCCGACCCATTCCGGCAAATTTGGTACATTTGCCTCTATCAGCTTGCGCATAAATGCCAGCTCGCTTGCGTAACCCTTGCCGCTTATTTTCATGTACAAGTCACCAATATTTGAAGCAGCACGAAAAAGCCACGCGCCTTTTATTTGCGCAACTTCCTCGGCAATTTGTATGTTTTTTTGCGCACATATGCTCCTTAGCCAGGCAATATAGGGCGTAAAACTTGTGGCATTGTTATAATTATTCCGTACGCTGTTTACAATTTGCCGTATTTCACAATTTTGCTCTGTACACAAAAGGTCGTCGTAAGAAATCCAGGTGTATCCGTTTGCCGCAATATTTGTTTCGTTTGCTTGCTCGCAAACGTATGCAATTATGGTTTCCGTGTTAATGACATACCTTCTGTAAACAGAAACCCCCGTAAGGTTTTTGAAGAAACCGTTGTATACATAGGGAGTGTCATGCAATTGCGGCACCGGTATGTCTTCATTGTCGTTGATGAGTTCCGCATAAGCAGGGAGTTGGCAACCATCGTCTGTTTTAGCGGCCAAAATGCTTTGGTTGCTGCTGTCGGGTAAAATAAATAGTAATTTAGAATTCATTACAACACCTCCGGAATTATGTATTCGTATTGACGTAGATAAAGTAAAAACCACTCTGCTATTGACGTAGCTGAGTGGTTAAGTTTTTCTCAAAATTGGGTAAAGCCACGCCATCACACGTGTGATTACCTGCTTTTATTATACCCTATGCGTATACACATATGCAAGGGGTATACTCTAAAAAGTATTTACACTAATCCTTCAGCAGCACACCCCTGGAATTACGGGAAAACCTGCCGATAGACTCATGGTCGTGTATACCTTTTATCGCCTTGCTAAACAGCTCTGCAACAGAAAGCCTTACAATTTTAGGGTGGCGTTTTTCCGGCGGTATTTCAATTGTATCCAGCACAATAACCTGCGAAATTGGGGATTCGGCAATTGTTTCTATTGCGTTGCCGGAAAGCATGGGGTGAATTATACACGCATATACCGAATCTGCACCTTCGCTCATCAGTTTTTTTGCTACCTCGTTAAGGGAGTTACCACTGGCTAATACGTCATCTATCAGTATAACTTTTTTCCCGGTTACGTCCCCAATAAAAGTGGCTACCCTTGGTTTACCGGTTTCGGCATCACGGCGTTTTTCTGTTATTGCAAGGGGAATACCCAAGGCTTCGGCAAAAATATTACTACGGGAAACGCTGCCAAAATCCGGAGATACAACAACGTAATCTTTGCTTAAATCATATCCTTTATCCCGGTAGTAATTAATAAATGTATGGACACCGGACAAATGGTCAAAGGGGATGTTAAAAAAACCTTGAACCTGCGGGGAGTGCAAGTCCATAGAAAGAACCCGGTCTGCACCTGCTTTTGTTAGCATGTCTGCAACAAGCTTCGCACTTATTGGGGCATGGGAGCGGTCCCGCCTGTCTTGTCTTGCATAACCGAAATATGGCATTACTGCCGTAATCCTGCCTGCGGAAGAACGGCGCATGGCATCTATCATAATAAGAAGCTCCATCAGGTGGTCGTTGGCGGTCCCATGTGGTGTTGCCGCAGTAGACTGCACAATAAAAATATCTTTGCCTCGTACAGTTTCGTTTATCCGTATATCCCATTCACTGTCTTCAAACCTTTGGGATACAGACTCTCCCATTCTTAAACCAAGATGGTTTACTATGGATTTTGCCAACTGTTGGTTAGCGTTTGCCGCAAAAATTTTTATCTCACCGATTGCGCTGTGCATTATTAAACCTCCAACTATTCATCAAAGTCCGTATCTAAGATTTCAATTTCCAAGGTGTCGTCAAAATCATCCACTGCAAGTGCTTCCGGGTCTACAGGAATAAAGTTATCCGGTGCTGCCAAGGCTTCCAGCGGCTTCATTCCAAAATGTTCGCGGGCTTTACTTTCTATTTCGTGGGCTACATCCGGGTTATCGCGCAGGTATTGTTTTGCGTTTTCCCGCCCCTGCCCTAAGCGGGTTTCCCCATAAGAAAACCAAGAACCGCTTTTATTAACAAGGTTAAGCTGTGCGCCAAGGTCTAACAAGTCGCCAAGTTTGGAAATGCCTTCCCCGTACATAATGTCAACTTCGCAGTTTTTAAATGGCGGGGCAACTTTATTTTTGGTGATTTTTATTTTTGTGCGGTTGCCAACGGTGTTCTCGCCAATTTTTATGGCTTCTGCCCGGCGAATATCCACACGTACAGATGAATAGAATTTTAAAGCGCGGCCGCCGGTTGTAGTTTCCGGGCTGCCGTAGGTTACGCCAATTTTATCGCGTAATTGGTTGATAAATACAACGATACAGTTGGTTTTGTGGGTAATGCCCGTAAGCTTGCGCAACGCCTGCGACATAAGGCGGGCTTGTACTCCAACAGAGCTTTGTCCCATTTCCCCTTCAATTTCCGAACGGGGGACAAGTGCCGCAACAGAGTCTACCACCACAATATCTATGGCCGCAGAGCGCACCATTGCTTCGCAAATTTCAAGTGCCTGCTCGCCGTCATCCGGCTGAGAAATGTATAGTTCGTCTATATTTACTCCAAGTTTTTTTGCGTAAACCGGGTCTAAGGCATGCTCCGCATCTACATAACCGGCAATGCCGCCAAGTTTTTGCAGTTCCGCAACTACATGAAGGGCAAGTGTAGTTTTACCGGAAGACTCTGGCCCGTAAATTTCTATTATCCGCCCCTTGGGAACGCCCCCTACCCCAAGCGCAAGGTCTATGCTTAAAATGCCTGTTGTAACTACAGGGATAGTGGTGTCACCCATTTTCTCTCCCATTTTCATAACGGCACCCTTGCCAAACTGCTTTTCTATGTTGGACAAAGCGTTATGTAACGCTTCCTCCTTAGCAGCCGCCGAATCTAAAACTACCGACTCTTTTGATTTTTTTTCTGATTTTGCCGATTTTTTTGGCATTTTACTGACTCCCTTCGGGGTTGTTGTGTCGTTTCGGGACATAACCCTAAGACTATGTCCTATTGTAGTATATATTTCTATTTTGGGGAAGGGGGTGACGCATTTTAATTAAAAATCCCACTGCCAAAGACGACAGTGGGACATGATTTTAACTACACCAAGTAATAACAGCGGCTCTGTTTGTGCTGTCCCACCGTACATTTGCGTCTAACGCGTACATTACAAAACGCAACGGTATAAATATACGGTCATCCACTACTGTTGCCGCCCCCATATTATCAGGCAGCATTTCATCTGCCGGAATAACAAGTATGCCTGCCGGAAGATGAACCAGCACAGAGCGTGTTGCTCTGTTCCACTCTACTTCTATGCCCAATGCTTCCGCAAGTGTCTTTAACGGTACCATCATCCGGTTGGTTGCACTGTCAATAAACGGCTCGCCAACACTTATGCCGGTTTGGTTATTTCGCATATATTCAAGATTGCCTGCCGTAAATATTAACGTGTTTACAGATAGAACCGGCGGCGCGATTTCTTGTACTTCTTTTTCGTATACTTCTTCATAGATCTCTTCATACGCCATACAGTAGATGTCGGCAACAGGTACTTCATCGTCTTGCACTGCGGCATAGGCCGGTTGTTGCTGCAACGGTAACCGTGGTGCCCATGGAATATAAAAATGAGCAGGATAAGGTTGTGCCATTACCGGTGTCTGTGGAAGAATCACCGGAATTTGCGGCGGTGGCTGCGGTGGTACGAAAATGTTTTGACCTGTACATTTACAATCCGGGTAATTTACACAGCATGTTTCCGGGGGCAGTGCTTCAACTGTAAGTGTAAATATTTGTGTTACGGTTATTCCGTCACCGGCAGCAATTATAATGAACTGATACTCCCCTGCCGGGATGGTGTCGGGGATTAACAGCTCATTATTTACATTTACCATAACCCCATCCGGCGCGTTTTCTACCAAAAAGACAATAAACGCGGAAGGTGTAGTTGATAAAGTTAGTTGAAGAATGCCTTGCTGGCCTGCAACCGTTGTAAACGTTGCCGGGCTGGTAATGGTTAATGTTTCGTAAGGCAGATTGCACTCTAAAGGTGGATAAACCTGCGGCCCATTTCCATCTGCGGTGTTGCCGCTAATTTCGCCGCCAATCATATTAAACTCACCGGCAATATACACTCCGCCGCCATTGCCCGTTGTATGATTATGCGTAATCACGCCACCGGTCATTGTAAATGTACCGCCCGGCATAACATGTACGCCTGCACCGTGCCAGTACGGCCCAACCCCATGGGCACGGCAATCCCTGACGGTGCTGCCTTGTGCCATATAAAGCTGACCGCCATCACGTACTACTATACCGCCCCATCGGGCATTTGTGTCGTTAGATCCCCCGCCGCCTGCAAGAATAACGTTTTCTAACCGGAGAGAGCCCTCTACAAAAAAGTGACGTTGGTCCCAATTCCCTTGCGTAAATACATGCGGCCCTGCCGTGTTACTTGTAAGAACAATAGATACTTCCTTGGGGATAACAAT
Organism: Bacillota bacterium; assembly: GCA_009786175.1. The sequence continues at coordinate 7,842 of WQTQ01000165.1, forward strand.
AGACTGTCCGCTATAGGCTGCGGAAAAACTCTGGGCAAGTGTAACCGTCGTAGACGTTTTTGCCGGTGCAGTTGCAATTGCCGCTTGAAGTTGTGCAAAATTAGTTACATATCCCGTAAAAGGCAGAAATGACAAAGTAGCAAATCCTTGGCGTTCCGCATTATAAGAATCTGCGTCTACATCTACATGCACCGGGTCAAGCGGTTCGGATACTGCGGTTATTGTGCCAACCAACGGCTCATCAATACTTGTCAGCGTCCAAATATTTCCGTTGGGCTCATTTCGTATAATGCTTGGAGTTGGCGTACCATAAAAAGATACATTATGAGCTGCCAACTGGTTATTAACCGTTACCGTTAGTGTATATACCGCAGGAGGTTCCGCCTGCGTAAATGTAAATACTGCAGGTGCAGAGTCCAGCCCCGGCAGTATCCTTGCCTTCGACTCTATTACTGCTGTTGGGCCAAAATCTTCCGGTGCAAGAGAAATTGTTGCGGGGTTGCCCACGGCTTGCTGCCAAGGGGCATCTGCATCCGCAGGGTTTATCCTATAAAGAATAATCGCGTTTGTTGTAGGCGATGCAAGTTCTACGTCGGCGGTTGCATCGTATGCAAACTCATGCCCGGCAGCGGGGCTTGGGGTTATTGGCTGTGGTGGGTGCGCGATGGAAATACGGTTAGCATTATTTATGCCTGTCATCGCGATAATGTCATCTTCGCCAAAAGCCGTAGAATAAATTCGCAGCTCAGTTGCGGTGTCAAAGCCCCAATTATGCACATGTGCTCTATTCACGTTAACCCATGTGCCGCTTTGTATGTCATTAAATACGCCTGCCGGGGTGTTCATATTTATCCGCAAAACTGCCCTGGTCTCCACAAGTGTCTGATTTTGCGGCCCAATACCGCCTGTTCTTGTTCCAATTTGCACCGGCTCTGTTAACGAGATTAACATGCCCTGAAAGCCTGTTAGGGCCTGTTCCAAGGTTATGGGAACTGGGGCAATTGGGGTAACGGCAGGGTTTATGACAGTAAAATTTACACCGCGTACATTGTCATTGTTATTACCGTTGATCCGTAAATGGCCCATAATATTTCTTACGTACCCGGTTACACTAACACGTTGGCCTATAAAATCGGCCGCATTCTGTATTTGCACAAGAATGCCGTCATCCGGCCCACTTGCGTCCGGTGCCTGCATAAACGCAGTACCGGAAGCTTGCGAACCTGTAATATAGCCTTCAACCGTTACCAATGTGCCAATTGGCACAGAACGCGCGGCTGATATAGGAACCTGTGCAGCTTGTACGGCTGCTTCCGCCGCTAATACCGATGTATTCATTACCGTCCCCAACACAAAAAAGACAGTAAGAATAATCGCAATCACTTTCTTACAACGTAGTACTTTCATTAGTACTCCCCCTTATATAATTTTTTTAGTGATTAACCCTTTCTAATTTTCTCCGCAGCATGTCCATTGCCAAGTTTGCGGCGCGGACACGCACTTCATTGCGGCTGCCGGTTATATTAAATTTCTCACTTTCAACTTTGTCATTTATACATAGCCCTATATAGACCAACCCTACGGGCTTTTCTGCCGATCCCCCGTCCGGGCCTGCAATGCCTGTTGTAGACAGGCCTACCGATGTGTCCGCGACTTTTGCCGCACGTTCTGCCATGGCAGCGGCAACTTCCGCACTTACTGCACCGTGGTTTTGTAGTAAATTTGCAGGCACACCAAGCCGCGTTATCTTTGCTTTGTTAGAATAAGCACACAGTCCTTCCATAAATACAGAAGAACAACCGGCAACAGATACCAATTCAGACATTATCAGCCCGCCGGTACAAGACTCCGCAACGGCAAGGGTGTGGTTTTGCGTCTCAAGCAGGCTTACCACTATTTCCGGCAATGTTAAGTCGTTATCACTGTAAATATGCGGGTTCAGCCGTCTGTGAATTTCCGCGGCTATGGGCGCGATTAATTTTTCCGCATCTTTTTCACATTCGGCAGATGCCGTAAGGCGCACATGACAGTCACTAACCTTTGCATACGGCGCAATTGTCGGGTTGGTTTGGGCAGTTATTAAGTCCATTAGCATAGACTCTACTTGGCTTTCACCAATGCCGATTATTTTTAATGTGCGTGATACAAACACTCTGCCGCTTTTCTGCTGTAAAAATGGTGCGACATAATTTGTAAACATGGGTATCATCTCGTGCGGGGGGCCCGGTAAAAGTATTAATGTTTTACCATTGCCTTCTACAACAACACCGGGCGCACTGCCATTGTCGTTTGGCAGGATAAGTGAATTTTCTGGAATAATGGCGTTGCGGTTTGAGTTTGTAGGCATTTCACGACCGCGGGCCGCAAAACGAATCTTAATACGCTCCAGAGATTCTTCATGCAAAATCAGCTTGCGTCCAAAATATTCTGCCGCCACTTCCTTTGTTATATCGTCCAACGTTGGCCCCAACCCGCCGGAAATTATAACTACATCTGCGTTTGAAAAAGCATTTCCCAAGGCATTGAAAAGCCGCTTATGATTATCACCTACAGTGGTTTGGCGAAAAACCGAAACACCAAGACCTGCCAATTCTTGTGATAAAAAAGCGGCGTTTGTGTTAACAATGTTGCCAAGCAGCAACTCTGTTCCCACGCTTAAAATTTCTGCAACCATATTTATCCTCCGTGTTTAATTCTTATTTGTAAAAACGTGAAGATTTTTTGTAGTGTAATCCAGCCCCGACCATAGTGTAAACACAACGGCAATAATTGTCAGCGCAAGTGTCACCGGCGCGAAAATAAAAAAATCGAAAGGCCATGGCAGAAGAATATACACGATTAAGACAATCTGAAAAATCGTCTTCATTTTCCCAAGGCCGCTTGCGGCCACTACCAAATTTTGCTCTAACGCAAGCTGTCTAAACCCGGAAATGTAAAACTCGCGGGCAATTATTAAGATTGTTGCCCAAGCAGGCACCGTGCCAATTGCTGTGAAAGCCACCAGTACGGAACATACTAATAATTTATCTGCTAACGGGTCTATCAGCTTGCCAAAATTCGAAACCAAATTCATACGGCGCGCCAAGTAACCATCCAGGGCGTCTGTACTGGCGGCAACCACAAACAGCACCAGCGCAAGCCAATTATTTGCCAGTTGAGGCAGGGGCTGCGCAAGATACACAACCAAAAACGCGGGAATCAAAAGTATCCGCAGCACAGTAATTTTGTTTGGTAGGTTCATAACGGCTCCTTTATGGTTTACATATTATGCTTTCCAATAAGATCGTACTGATCGCTGTCGGTTATCAGCACTTGATAGACGCTGCCCTGCGTAAGCTGTTCATCAGATGTAAAATTTACAACTGTGTCCACTTCGTAGGCATCCCACTGGGTACGGCCAATGTACCCGCCGGTTTCTGTTTGCGCGTCTACCATTACGGGCAAGATTTTACCAACGCGGGATTTTTGCTTCTCGAAGTGAATCCTCTGCTGCGCCTCCATTATACGTTCCATACGGGCAAGCTTTGTGCTTTCTTTTACATGTCCCGGCATAGTTGCGGCAGGTGTACCTTCTTCGCGGGAGTATGGGAATACACCCAAGCGGTCAAATTTCATTTCATTTACAAAGCCCAGCAAGTAATTAAAATTTCCCGTCATTTCCATCGGAAACCCGACAATAAGCGTTGTGCGGATGGCAATATCCGGCATTTTTTCACGCAGGGCGGATATTTTTGTGATAAGACTCTTTTTAGCCAAGTACCTGCCCCGCCCCATCCTTCTTAATATTGGATTTTCGCTATGCTGGATTGGCATGTCGATATATTTACACACTTGCGGCAATTCTGCCATTGTATCTATTAATTCCTGCGTTACGTGTTCCGGATACGCATACATAAGGCGTATCCATGTTGCGCCGGATGTTTCTGCCAGTTTGCGTAACAACCGGGGCAGCATTTTTGCACCGTAAATATCTGTGCCGTATAATGTGGTGTCCTGGGCCACAAGTACCAATTCCCTTGCACCGGCATCAACAAGCTGGCGGCATTCCTCTAATATTTCCTCCATAGGGCGGCTTTTATACGGCCCGCGAATGGAGGGGATTGTGCAGTAAGTGCAGTTATTGTCGCAGCCTTCGGCTATTTTTACGTATGCAATGTGAGGTGTTACATCGTCGGAGCGGGCGGCAAGGCGTACAAGTTCACTGCCTGTTTGCCCCTCGGCTGCCGGTGCGCCAATTATGCTTTCCACCACAGCGGCGATATTTTCGTACTCGCCAACACCAATTACAACATCTGCTTCGGGTATGGACCCCATAATTTCCGCTTTATAACGCTGGGCCATGCAGCCCACAATTACCAGCCCACGGCATTGGCCGTCTGTTTTATGTTCTGCAAGTTCTAATATCAAGTCGATACTTTCCTGCACCGCATCCCGGATAAAACCGCAAGTGTTTACGATTATAACTTGCGCACTTGCCGGGTCGTGAACTACGGAATACCCTGCCCTGCGCAGCGTACCAATCATTGTTTCGCCGTCTACACGGTTTTTATCGCAGCCAAGTGATACGAGGTATATGTTTGACATATGCGGCGGTTCCTTTCATGAAATTTGGCAGTAATCATCATTCCATAATTGCACTTCAATGTATTTGTATTTTTCAACAATATTATTCATAAACTCATCAATTGTACCGTTGTACTCACTTATAAGGTTTAACAGCTCCTCTTTGGAATACATCGTCAGTTCTCCATGCCTTTCAAGAGTTCTTTCACCGTTCTTGCTAAAAACCCTCATGCTGTCGCCTAATGTGAAACTAATAAACTCGGATGGTATATCTGACAGTTTAAT
>WQTQ01000166.1 GCA_009786175.1 Bacillota bacterium
GCCTTGCCCAAGCATACATCCAACAGTTGGACAGATGCTTTTTCCCCTTCCAGCGGGGTTTCACGGTATGGCAAGTTGGGGGTGTTTTCCGTAATTTCTTTCTTTATTTCTGCCGCCAGGTCTATTGTCCTGGTGGGGGTACGGTCTGTGTCTTTTTCAACCTTATATGTGCCGTCCGGGTTTTTTAAAGGCGCGTTTGACGCATCCTTCGCGATGGAGTAGCGGTTAAAGGCGTTTTCCTTAGGCCATACAGCCAAAGATTCTTCCAGTTGTTCCACAACGCGGGTCGCGCCGGTAACCGTGTATATTCCGGCACAGTGGGTATCCGCAACATTTTTGCCCACATATATCGGATATTCTCCCACTTCCATCACCCATGCAGATTTATGGCCCGTCACGCCGGAATCGTCATAGGCGGCCATTTGAGTCGCGTCAAAACTCATAGCAACGGTTTCGCTTTCACCAGGGTGCAGCAAGTTGGTTTTTGCATAGGCAATCAGGCGTTTTGCAGGTTGGTCCAGCTTGCCTTGGGGCGCGCCGTGGTAAACCTGCACAACTTCTTTCCCCGGGAAAGCATTGCTTGTGTTGGTAACCTTAACGGTTACGGTAATTTTATCGCCTTCGATTTTTGTATCCAAAACCGTCGCGTCAAAAGCCGCGTAGCTAAGGCCATAGCCAAATGGATACCTTACCTTCCCGGGCGCGAAAGTTTCAAAGTATCTATAACCTACAAAAATGTCTTCCACATAGTTTACAAAAACAGAATCATTGGCCTTGCCAAACTGGTCCGAACCGGGGTAGTTTTCGTAATCGTTTGCAATTGTGGCATGCAAACGGCCGGACGGGGTTTGATCGCCTGCCAAAATGTCCGCAATAGCGGCCCCGGCGCACATGCCACCCTGCCAAACATACAGCAATGCGTCTATTTTGTAGTCTTTGACCCACGACATATCAATGATGTTGCCGGAGTTAATTAGCACAATAACTTTACCGAAATTTTGCGAAACCGCTTCAAGCATATTTTTTTCGTCATCTGTCAAGTACCAGCTACCCGGTGTAAGGGTGGTTTCCCTGTCTTCCCCTGCCGAACGGCCTATTATAACAATAGCCACGTCGGAAACAAAGGACGCCGCTTTTGCTGCCTCCGGGCAAAGGGGCATTTCCGGGTGGTTGGTAGGCCAGCTGCCCCAGCCACCATGGGATGCAGGGTTTTCTTCCACCCATGTCTCGTAGATACTCGCCAGTTCTTCGTTTACAACTACGCCGGGGTGGCGGCGCAGTGCTTCCAGCAGTCCCACACGGTATGGCGGACGAATATCCCCGCCCGAACCATAGCCTACAAAAAAATAATCAATTTGGATTCTGCCAAAAACAGAAACTTTAGAGCCGGTTGAAAGGGGCAGCGCGTTATTTTTATTTTCCAACATGGTAATTGCCTCTGTGGCGGCCTGTTGCGCAAAGCCGATTATCCCCGGCTGGGGGCCCTGGGGCTTACCGGGCTTCCACCACCAATCCTGGGTTTTTTGTACCGGCTGTGGTGCGCACTTCTTTGATTTAGACATTCTTGTCATGTAATTTGCTCCTTTGCGGTAAAAATTGTCATACGATTGATATAAATAATACCACGCTATGTACAGATTTGACTATGAAAAAATAAAAATTACCCCCTGATATCAGGGGGTAACGTTTTCGGGTATCCGACAGCCCGGTTTTACTATTTCATATCTTACAATCTAATCAAATCCGCGATGCTCATCGCGATATTATCCAAAATATCAAAGAATTTATCATTCAGGTCGTAATACTTACCGGACGGCTTTGTAAGCGGGTCGTAAGCGTCAATAGAATCGCGGTCTTTGCGGGCCACAACGTATGTGGTAACCTGGCGGGATTCTAACATTTCGCAAATTTGCGCTACAGATTTGCCGCTTGCGGTTGGGATATGGGGCGGCGCATCCGTAATTAATATGAAAATATTTCGCGCCATACCGTCTTCCCGGTGAGAGTTTAGCAGCTCAATGCCTGTTTCCAGTGCGTCCAGTGACGACTCGGGAATATCCCCGCCGTAGGTCCGTGGGATATTTTTCACTTGCTTCTGGAACTTTGGCACATCGTCCGTAAAGTTGTACACACTTGGTTTTTCGCCTTCGCCAAGGTCGCCAAAGCCAATCAGGCCCAGTTTGTATGCGGCACCCTTGCTTGCCAAAATACCGGAGAACTCAATTGCCCGGTCTTTTACGCCGTTAATATATGTGTCCATGGAGCCGGTGGTGTCAATTAGGAACACGACATTTACCTTGTCCGTTCCGCCCCCGCCGCCTATTTCCCGCGAAGGTGGCGGGCCGGTTTGGGTACGGTCAAATTCTGCCCGTTCTGTACGGCCTGTGGCAAGGTCTTTAACGAACACTTCGAAAATATTGTTATCGTCTATGGCATAAGTTATTTCCAGCTGTGTTGTACCCGTTAGGCCGGAAATTGCAACGGTACCAATGTATTTTCTATCTGCTTCATTGCCTTGCTCCCACTGGAACACGTCTACGTTTACGCGGCTTGCGCCGCTCATACTGGCAAAGTTACTGTCGGAAAAGCTGCTTGGTATCGGGCTGCCCATTGGGATAATTGGAATTGCGCCCCGCTCCATTGTGGCGATATTTGTTACGGCTTCCGTGCCGAATACCTGGCGGGTAATTTGCCCAACTTTTACGTTTTTATTTGGCAGGTGAATCAGATAGTTGTAAATACTTGCGCCCATTGCAACGCTTTTTGCAGGGTCTGTGGCGCGGTACGGCTCTTTGATAAAACCCGCCACCATGCGGCGCACCATTGGAATTAGCGCAGAACCGCCAACCAACACAACTTTAGAAATTTCGTCCGCGGCTTTACCGGCACGCTTTAACGCTTCTTCTACAATGTCGCGGCTGCGGTCTACATATTTGCGAATCATGGCCTCGAATTCTTCCCGGGTTATTTCCGCATTAAGGTTTTTGGGTACGCCATCTACTATCACCAAAGGGTTTATGCGCACGGCAACCTTATTTGTACCGGACAGCTTTTTCTTGGTTTGCTCCGCTTCGTGCTTCAGCTTTTGTGTAACGCGCTTTCGTTCTGTGTCTTCCAGGGTATCCAGGTCAATACCGCTTTCTTCTGTAAACTTTGTTTTCATCCAACGGACAAGCTCTGCATCAAAGTCGTCGCCGCCAAGGTTCATGTCACCCACGTCGGACAACTCCTGGAAAATTTCCTGCCCATCATCGTCTATGCTAACTTTTAACACGCAGGCATCAAAAGTACCGCCGCCCAGGTCGTATACGAGAAGGGTTTGCGCATAGCTTTGACGGTAGCCATATTCTATTGCGGCGGCCAGTGGTTCGCTTAGCAGGTGTACATTTTTGAAGCCCGCAAGAAGCCCCGCTTGTTGGGTGGCAAATATTTGACGGTCGTTAAAATACGCCGGATGGGTAATTACGACTTCGTCAAAAACTTCGCCTGCTTGGTCTTCCGCTGCTTTTTTCAGCTTACGCAAAATTTCCGCACTAACTTCTTCCGGTGTCTTTTCCATTGTGCCAATGTTGATAGTTTCGCCGCTGCCCATCATGCGCTTGACGGAAAGTACTGTGTTTTCCGGGTAAATTATCGCCCCGGATTTTGCTTCCACCCCAACGGTAACACCGTCTTCGCCAAAACATACCGCCGACGGCAGTATTTCGTCATGGCCGTCTACCTTTACAATGTCCAGGCTGTCTGTTTTGTCGTTGTAAATAATTGCTGCCGAGTTTGTAGTACCCAAGTCTATTCCTAAATAGCCCATTTGTTATCCTCCTTTTATGTTTGCGGTTTAATGTATATCCATTTTACGTCCCTCAGGACGTTTTCTTTAAAATTAGCTTCAGACCTGCTCATTCCATCTTCAAACAACAGGTAATAAGCGACAAAATCAATTTTCTTTTGTAAGCGATTATCTATGGCTTCCAAGCACTCCATCATATCATCGATTTGTGTATCATCGTAATCGTAGATAATATCAATATCGCTTTCGCTCGTTTGTTCGCCTCTTGCACATGAGCCAAATACACCCATTCGAATAATGGAAGGGTAATTATTTGCAAGTTGAATAGCGTTCACGACATTTTCGTCAAGAGTTGTCAATACTGCCATTTGAATCCTCCTTAAGAAGTTCCGCCAGCTTATTCCCTAGTTCGTCAACTATTTTCTCGTTTATTAACTTCACCACGAGCATGGGAGCCAAACACACCTACTTTCATTAAGTATGGATATTTTTCGGCAGAACTAATCGCATTTACTATCGTTGTGTAAGAGTTTAACAGCGATTTTTCGAGCATAAACAATCACCCAACCTCCGCTCTTACAAACCTATCCGGGTCAAAAGTCTCTTTAAACCCGCTGGTAGGATATTCTTCTCCAAAGCCCACATCTTCCACCATACCGCGCACAAGGCCGCCTTCTTCTTCCACCATTAGTGTAATGCGCAGCCTTGTTTTACCGCTTGGCCGCTGCGGCAAGCCTTTGATGCTAACCTCGCCGATAAGCTTACAGGCTTCAAAGGGGTCATCTTGCTGAATACGCTCTAATATGCGCAAATCCAGCCCGATCATTTCTTCCGGGGTTGTGCCGGAAAGGGTAAACACATGGCTCTTTTTCGCCAGTGCAAAAGACGTGCCCCGGCGTATCATTGGGAAAAACGCTTTGCCGGTACCCTTGTCAATTTCCAGTCCAATGTCGTGGGAAACGGTAACTTCAAACTCTACGGAAATTTTTTCGCTCTCCACATCCGGGTGGGAAAGCAGCCCCATTTTCATGGCGGCGTAATATGTCGCGCCAAGGGAAATATCAAGGGCAGGCCGTTCGGATGAATAAATTTTGGACTCGTCGCTAAAAATATCTAAAAGCATTTCGCGTACCCATGGCATTTGGGAAGAGCCGCCTTCCAGCAAAACACGGTCGATATCGCCCGGTGTAAGGCTGCCGGTGTAAGTTTCCCGCAGTGCTTTTAAAACCAGCTTGCGCGTTTTATCAATGAAAGGTTTGATCATCTCATGAAATTGTTCTCTGGTAAACTGCTCGACGAAGGGCGGGATACAAAAAGTAAACGGAATCCGGAACCGCTGCACCCCGCTGAGCCGCTCTTTGGCCTCTCGTGCGCGGGCAATGACCTCTACCTGGTTTTCAATGGCCAGGTCGGAAGCGGACTGCCCGGTTTTGTCATAAATGAAATTGCCGCACGCTTCTATTAAAATTGCGTCCACATCGTCGCCACCGTGCTGCGCGTCACCGCCCTGGCTTATTACTTGAATTTTTATGCGGGATTCATCCCGTTCGGCCACGTTAAACAGTGTGATGTCCAACGTGCCGCCGCCAAAGTCGAAAACCATTATCCTTTCGCCTTGCTTTAATTGGTTGCGGAAGTTATAAGCCAGCGCGGCGGCGTTTGGCTCTTTTATAAGGCAAATAAGCTTGTCTGCAAGGCCCGCCACTTCACAGGCGCGCATTGTGGCTTTTTGGGCCGCGTCGTCAAAATCGTAGGGTACGGATACCACAAGCCCGGCAATTTCTGCCTTGGGGTTTAGGTTTTGCGCATGGCTTACAAGCTCTGTTAAAACTTTTGCAGAAATTTCTTCCGGCAGGTAATCCTTGCCGCCCAAGCGGACAGTTGTGTTGGTTCCCATTTTTCGTTTGATGGAACGCACAGTAGTTTCCGGATATATTTTCATGGAACGATAGGCTTCTTCACCTATTACCCACTCGTCGTGGTCTTCATCCTGGCGGTACTGCACCACAGACGGCAACGGAATTTTACCAAACCCGTTGGATACGTCAATGGCCTCCGGCCTGCTGTTTGTGTTATCCCAATAGCTGATTACAGAATTTGTAGTACCCAGGTCTATGCCCATGATATACCAATCTTCCGGGCATCTGCCCATTTCCTCTATTTGTTTGCGATATTCTTCCCAGTTCATTATTTTGCGCGTCCTTTCGTATTATAAAGACAAACTACCTTGTCCTACATAATGTACGTAAATAATCGACATATGTATGCCGCTCATATTCCTGTGCAATATCATAACTGTTTTTTGCAAAAAAATCCATCTGTTTATGTATTGTGAATAATTCCAAAATGGTGTACAATATTAATCTTACGTTTGACATGTGACAGTAATATTATATCAGGGGGTAAAGGATATTACATAAAATAACATCTAAAATTTTCATCATACCTTGTCAATTGATGTTTAATTTAAATAAAAACGCGCATAACGCGCGTAATGTGTCTGATTTATTTTATCTCGGCTTATATCGGCCAGTAATTTCAATAATATTTCCGTCTGGGTCATAAATATTAAAAAAACTGTAACCGGCATTTGTAAGAATGCCAGTCACCCGGCCTATGTTCAGGCTTTTTACCCGCTCATGTTCCATACGCAAGTCCTCTATCCAAAAATTAAGTGCAAATTTATGGTCCCCGCAGCCACTGTAGTCATGGCCTGGTAAGTGGGCTTCGTTCATTATAGAAAACCACCCGTGAAATATCGCAAACCGGTTAACACCAATGGCAGATGCCTGCATAGAAAGAAGTTTCTCGTAAAAATCAATGGATTTGGCAAAATCCTTAACAATCAAGTACATACCAAAATGCAGCTTTTGACTGTCATGTTTTTCAAACGCAGATAATTCCTGTAATAACAGCGCATCTGTCCTTACCTTAAACAAGCGGCTAAGCTGTACAACTTTTTCTACGTCCGGCTGGGCTTGGTCCAACTCCCATTTGGATACAGACTGCCGCGTAACCCCCAGCAGCTCCGCTAACCCTTCCTGGGATAAGCCATTCCTGGCCCGCAGCATCTGAATTTTTTTACCAATGCTCATTTTTCCACCTGCTCGTTTTCGGTTTTCGGCAGCGGGCGCTTCTTTTCCGGATGATTTTCATAGTACCAATCTAAAAACGCGACATGCATTTTTTGCTCTGCTTCTTTTCGTGCTTTCGCGGCTTCTTCTAATGTGTTAAAAGAACCTAGATGATATGCTTTTTTCTGAAAGCTTATACGGGCGTTGTATTTTCCTTGGGTAAAAGTTACACCCAGTACACCTGTATTGCTGTGTACTTTCCGGTTTGGATTAGGTGTAATACCTGCAATAGTAGTGTCATAAACAAGAATATTTTCATTTCTTATTTCTTTTATTAATTCCATTCTTGCTTTGTTAACATCTGTTTGGAGACACCCGCAGGATTTGGTGCCTTTACTTACTAATGCGTCAGTCACAACTTCTAGTTCAGTGCCACAATCGCATAGGCATTTCCAAACCCGTCTTTTCCGATAATCAACTTTGCGCGGTGATTCAATGACTAAAAGCCTTCCAAATTTCCGTCCTGTCAAGTCGCCATGGACTATTTTTTTGCAGCCGCAAGATGTTGTTATATTTTTTGAAAGAGACCAGGAAGCAATAACTTTTCTGTTTCCGCATTCACATTCGCACAACCAATGTACTACGCCTCTTCTGTTTTCGGTTTGCTCAATGACAGTTAGGCGGCCAATTTTCCTTCCTGTTAAATCCAAAGTCCTTGCTTTTGCACTTTCTTTTAGTAAACAGCCACAGGACTTACACATACCCGATTTAAGCTGCTGGGCAAGAACTTCCTTATAATTTCCGCACTCGCATTGGCATAGCCAAGTGGCACGCCGTTTATCTTTTCCGTCCACTCTTTTGATAACCGTTAATTTATTGAATTTTTGGCCTGTTAAGTCAATATGCCTATATCGTCTTGACATTTTTATCACTCCATCTCCGATTGTTTCTTTACTCCACCATTCGAATAAAGCCCCAACTCTCATTCCTGTCATAGCGGAACATAACCTCCCGCGCAGGTACAGGTGCCATCGCGGTCGCAGTGGCTCTCCCCAATCTGTCTACGGAATGGCTGATTGGCACAAACACTGAATCCAACTGCTGGTAGCGGATGCCCAAATTATCGTAAATAACAAGCCTTGCGGTTAACACTTCGCCGGGCCTAATGTTTTCATCATTGTCCACATCAATTTGAAACATCCCCCAATATTCTATTTGTAGGACTTGTCCGTTGCCGCCGCTGCGCAGGTAGGGCGTCAAATCCCAGTTTTTAATTTCCGTCCCATCAAACTCGAGAGATATAGAAAGTGTCCTAACATTAAGCGACTCGTTGCCTTGGGTGTCGTTTCTAAATTCCGGGTTTAACATTATTGTGTTAAAGCTGCCCCCCGGGCCGTGCCCGCTGGACGAACCCTGGCCCAGCCAATAAGAAAAGCGGTGGCTAAGCATGTCTGCCAGGTTTAATTCCATAAGCTCGCCGGTGGTAAGTGTATCGCCGGTGGATGTGAAGGACAGAGTAAAATTGTCTTGTACCGGAAGCGTAATATCCGCCACAAAACGCCCGTTGGTAAAGCTTGCTACGGTGCTGTGGATATCGCCAACCCGCCCGCGGGCTGTTACGCCAACGGTATCCCCAAGGTTATGCTCCCTTAAATAAAATGACACTTGAACATCCGCAGAAGCAGTTGTGCCGTCGTACCCCTGAATTAAGGCGATTTCGTCAAAGCTAAGGCGCGTGCTTTGCAGTATTTGCTCGCTAACGGTATCTACCCTGTTTGAAACATCCCATATCTGATGCCGTATGCTGTTTCCCTCCTGCATTTGCATTATACTGATATGGTTTATGGAATTTTCTAAGCTTGTTAAACGGTTGTTAAGCCTTCCGTTGGATATAACAAGGGCAACAATACAAATTAGCAGTAAAATTTCAATTATTCTTTTGGGTTTTTGAGGTGTCTCCATGATTTTATCCCTCCCGGATATGTTAATAAATTGCAGCTTCCATTTCGTCAATCTTAAATAAGGCGAAAAAGCCGCAATCTTTGCTGTCAAAGTACTTTACTAAAACCGGGCAAGCATCCAGCATTACTTGCTTTATATTAACATCGTTAACTTCTACGGCCTTACCGTCAATTCTTATCCAGTTTCGTGTGCCGGGCTGTAACCCAACAATTTGAATGGCAGGGTTGGCGATAATTTGCGAGTACATTTCTTTCCCGTTGCCGGTGGAAAAATACAGCTCACCTTCATGCTCCATTACGGCACCCATGGGCCTTACGGCAGGCTTGCCGCCGTTAACCGTGGCCAAATAGTAAATGCCGCACCGTCTTAAGAATTTATACACATCACTCATACAACTGTCTCCCTTTCCGGTTCTTTAGTTTTTGATTTGCTTTCTACATTACGCATTGCCGCGCTTAGCATTAATTTTATCCTGTTAAGCTGGTTAACTTCGCTTGCGCCCGGGTCGTAGTCCACGGCTACAATATTCGACTGAGGGTACTGCCTGTGTAATTCCTTGATAATCCCCTTGCCTGTTACGTGGTTTGGCAAGCAGGCAAATGGCTGAGCGCACACTATGTTTTGCGCCCCCTGGTGGATAAGCTCTATCATTTCTGCTGTCAAAAACCAGCCTTCGCCGGTCATATTGCCAAGGGATACAACGGGCTTCGCAAGTTCTGCAAGTTCATGAATTGGCATTGGCTGTGTAAACCGCTTACTTTTGGCAAGTGCCTTGCGCACGTGTTTGCGGTACAATTCAATTGCCCAAATGGCGGTATTGCCCGCCAACTGTGCCATTTTACTGCCGCCCAAGTGCTTTGCTTTAAAATTTGCATTGTAGGCAGAGTACAGTAAGAAGTCTATCAAGTCCGGCACAACAACTTCCGCGCCTTCATTTTCCAGTTGAGTAACAATGTCGTTGTTGGCGGTTGGGTGATATTTTACTAAAATTTCGCCTACTACGCCCACCCGCGGTAAGACTATGTTACGAAGCGGCAGGTTATCAAACTCTTCTACCATACCATAAATATTACGCTTAAATTCAGAGCGTTTGCCGTTGCGCACGGACTGCTTGCAAATTTCATTCCATTTGTTATAAAGGGCATTGGCAGAGCCGGGGATTTCTTCGTACGGGCGGGTGCGATAAAGTATGCGGCACAACAAATCGCCATACATAAAGGCTTGCAATGCACGGTTTGCCATTGAAGGGGTGTAGACCAGCCCCGGGTTTTTCTCGATACCCGCCGCGCTTAGGGAAATAACGGGGATGTGTCCCATGTCTGCTTTTTCCAGTGCTTTACGGATAAACCCGATGTAGTTACTGGCCCTGCAGCCGCCGCCTGTTTGTGTCATAAAAATAGAGACATTGTTTAAATCATACTTGCCGCTGAAAAGAGCATTCATTATTTGCCCAACAACAATAAGTGCGGGGTAGCAGGCATCGTTGTTTACATATTTCAAGCCCGTATCTATGGAACCCTTATCCATGCCGGGCATTACAACCAGGTTGTAACCTGTAGACAGGAAAATTTCCTTCATAATATCGAAATGCAACGGAGCCATTTGAGGGCACAGAATTGTATGGTTGGCACGCATTTTCTTGGTAAAAATTTTGCGCGGTTTCCGCTGCGCCGGCGGCTTTATAAGAATGCCCCGCTCCCGCCGTTCCGTAAGTGCCGCAAACAGCGACCGCACACGGATACGCACAGAGCCCAAGTTGCTTACTTCGTCAATTTTCAACAGAGTGAAAATTTTGCCCGTAGTGTCCAGTATTTCTTGTATTTCATCTGCGGTTACTGCGTCCAGGCCGCAGCCAAAAGACGTAAGCTGCACAAGTTCCACATCCGGGCGGTTGCGCACCCAAAAGGCCGCCGCATACATTCGCGAATGGTAAACCCATTGGTCACGTACACCAAGAGGGCGTTCTACTTTAGCCAAGTGGGCAACCGCGTCTTCGCTTAAAACCGCAATGCCGTAAGACGTGATAAGCTCCGGTATGCCGTGGTTAATTTCCGGGTCGATATGGTACGGACGGCCTGCCAAAACCACAGCGGAAACATTGTTTTCTTCAATGTATTTTATGGCTGTTTCGCCCATTTGCTGCACATCTTGACGGTACTTGTCCTGCTCTGCAAGAGCTTTTGCAAGGGCGGCTTGCACTTGGGCGGCAGGGATGCCCGAGAATTCGTTAATAAGCTCTGTTGCCAAGCTTTTGGGGTCGTTTAAGTTAAGGAACGGATTGCGGAAATTTATGCCTATTGCCCCTAGTTCCTCTACATTGTTTTTAATATTCTCTGGGTAGGATGTGACAATTGGGCAATTGAAAATCTGGTCTGCACCTGACACAAGGCATTTTTCGTGGGTAATACTTGGGTAAAAAATATATTCGCAGCCTTGTTGAATTAACGCCATAATATGCCCGTGTACAAGTTTCGCTGGATAACATTCAGATTCGCTGGGGATGGACTCGATACCCAACTCGTACAAACCCCGGGACGAACGGGGCGAAAGCTGTACCCGGTAGCCAAGTTCCGTAAAAAACGTATGCCACAGAGGATAGTTTTCATACATATTTAGTACCCGGGGGATGCCCACTGTCCCGCGCGGAGCGTTTTCCAAGGGTTTGTAATCAAATACCCGGTTATACTTGGCGGCAAAAAGGTTTGGTAAATCCGCATTTGTGCCTTCTTTGCCAACACCGCGCTCGCAGCGGTTGCCGGATATAAAACGCTTTGTTACGCCAGCGTCAAAATTATTAATTGTCAAAAGGCAATTGTTTTCGCAAGCCTTGCAGCGGCTGTGTGTAGTTTCGATTTTTAAGGTTTTTAGCGCGTCCGGGGACAAAAGAGTTGTACAAACGCCCGGTTTATACCGTTCCCGTGCAAGCAGTGCCGCGCCAAAGGCACCCATCAGCCCGGCAATATCCGGGCGAATGGCTTCCCGCTCGCTTACAATCTCAAAAGCGCGAAGCACGGCCTCATTATAAAATGTGCCGCCCTGCACAACTATGTTTTTGCCCATCTGAGCCGGGTCGGTGATTTTTATTACTTTAAGCAATGCATTTTTGATTACAGAATAAGCAAGCCCGGCAGATATATCCGTCACAGGCGCGCCTTCCTTTTGTGCCTGCTTTACGCGGGAGTTCATAAAAACCGTACAACGGGAACCCAGGTCAACAGGGTTTTCCGCAAATAAGGATTGTTCTGCAAAAACGCCGATTGGAAGATTAAGTGAACTGGCAAAGGTCTCCAGAAAAGAACCGCACCCCGCAGAACAGGCTTCGTTAAGCAGCACAGAATCTATAATGCCCTTTTTTATCCTGATACACTTCATATCCTGGCCGCCAATGTCCAAAATAAAGTCAACATTAGGGTCGAAAAACGCCGCCGCACGATAGTGGGCCACGGTTTCTACTTCACCCATATCCGCGCCCAGGGCCGTCTCCAATAATTTTTCCCCATAACCTGTTACACAGGAATAGCGTAAATTCGCGCCCGGGGGCAATTTTTCATAAATTTCCGTTAAGGCCTTCCGTGCTACTTGTAAAGGATTTCCCTCGTTGCTTTCGTAGAAAGTATACAACAGCTTGCCTTCCTCGCTTATTAGCACGGCCTTTGTGGTTGTAGAACCAGCGTCCAGCCCAAAAAAGCAATCGCCTTCATAGGCTGCAAAGTCTGCCTTGGGTACAATATGCTGGCTGTGCCGCTTGCGGAATTCGGAAAACTGCTCTTGTCCGTTAAACAACGGTGCCAGCCGTGTCATTTCAAACGGTAACTCTTGCGCGCCCATAAGGTTGTTAAGCAGCGTGGAAATATTAAGCTGTGTCCCTTCATTTTCTGCCCGAATAGCCGCACCCAAAGCCGCAAATAAATGAGAATTTTCCGGTTCAATTATTTGACTGCCCGTTAGATTTAAAACATCCACAAACCGCGCCCTAAGTTGCGACAGAAAATGGAGCGGCCCTCCAAGAAAGGCCACATTGCCACGAATAGGCTTGCCGCAGGCCAAGCCGCTTATTGTTTGCGCCACAATGGCTTGGAAAATAGATACGGCTAAATCTGCCCGGG
>WQTQ01000167.1 GCA_009786175.1 Bacillota bacterium
GAGCCGTAAGGCGAAGCAATCCAGTGACTTTAGGCAAGTTTTAAGTCGCTGGATTGCTTCGCCTTACGGCTCGCAAAACTACTACGCGCTCTTTAACATTCCTACAATCTCATCCCCATCTACGGTTTCACTAACCAATAATTTTGCGGCCAGTTTTTCCAGCGCAGCGAAATTATTCCGCAGCAGTTCCACAGTTTCCATATAAAGCCCGTCCAACAATTCTTCACATTCCCGGGCAGCTTTCTGTTCATCTTTTAGCAGCAGCACATCGGCAATACCATTTCCCATCCCAAATTTGGTCACATACTGCATTGCGGTGGATGTGGTCTTTTCTATGTCGTTGGACGCGCCGGTGGTTACATTGTCTGGGCCAAAATGCAGTTCTTCCGCTGCGCGGCCTGCAAGGCTTACCATTATCTGGTGACGCAGGTCCTGTTTTGTATAGTACATACGCTCTTGCGGAATATTTACGCAAAAGCCGCCTGCACCACCGGTGGATGGAATTATTGTAACCTTGGCAACCCGGTTAGACGGGTCGGTTACAAGGGCGGTAATTGCATGGCCGGACTCGTGCCAGGCGGTAACTTCCCGCTCTTTTTCGCGGATATTGCTGCGGTCTTTCTTTTCGCTGCCCGCAAGGGCGGTGTAGTATGCCGAATCTATGTCTTCCGCCTCAATATTTTCGGAAGCCCGCCGCGCCGCGTTTATGGCCGCGTCGTTAAGCAAACCTTCCAGCATGGCACCGCTGAAAAACACCGTGTCCGAAGCTAATTTATCCAGGTCAACTGATTGCGACAGGGGCTTGCCTTTTGCGTGCAATTGGATAATCTGCTTGCGGGCGTTTAAATCCGGCAGGCCAATTTCTACCCTGCGGTCGAAACGGCCCGGGCGCATTAAGGCTTCGTCAAGGGTATCCGGGCGGTTGGTTGCGGCCACAACCACAATGCCCGCTGTATCGGAAAAGCCTTGCATTTCCGTAAGCAGGGCGTTAAGGGTCTGCTCCCGTTCGTCATTGCCGTTTACGCCGCCGCTTCGCTTTTTGCCCAGCGCGTCAATTTCATCAATAAATATTACGCCGCGGCCTGCTTCACGGGCTTTTTTAAACAGCTCCCGCACCCGCGCCGCGCCAACGCCTACATACATCTGCACAAAATCTGAGCCGCTTACGGCATAAAAAGGTACCCCCGCCTCACCGGCCATTGCCCGCGCCATCAAGGTTTTGCCTGTGCCCGGCCTGCCGTGAAACAAAATGCCCCGCGGCATTCTTGCGCCATAGCGGGCGAATTTTTGAGGATTGCGCAAATAATCAACTATGTCCATGATGCTTTCCTTTGCTTCCGGGTTGCCCGCCACACGGTTAAAGCCGCATAGGGGCTGACCGGGTGCGGTTTGAACGGCTACGGTGTTAATACCGCTTTTCGCCTTTGCAATGCCATTTCTGCGGCTAAGGAAAATTAAAACCCCTGCAATTAGCGCAATAGAAAAAACAAGCTGTACTACACCGTCTCCCCGCTGTGCATTTTCGCTTACGGCTACCCCCTGCAGCAGCAGATACTCTTTGAACCCTTCCCGCCGTGGGTTGTTTGTTATAAAAATCGTTTCATCATATGTAAGTGTGAAGCTGATTGTCGGCGCATCGCTTAGCTGCACCGTTTCCAGCTGCCCCGCAGATAATGCCGTAATAAATTCTGTGTAGTTGATAAATTGCGGCTCTTGCCGGTTGTTAAAATACGCGCCTGCCGGTATGCTGCCGACAAGTATAAGAATCAGCAAAACTCCAAAAATTTTTTGATATTTTTTTAAAAACTGCATACAAATCACTCCATTCATTTACATATTATAACGCAATGTCAAGGGCGAAGACAATGTAAGTTATTTCCTACGAGTAAGGCAAAACACAAACGCGTTTGTATTTTACGCTACGAAATGGTACAATTTAAATGAAATACCAGAAATCATACACTTGGAGGTTTTCCCTATGTCTAAAAAGAAAATTATAATAATCGCAAGTATTGTTTGCGCGTGCATAGTTATCCCGTTGACAATTTTCTTTCTGCAGCGCAACGGCGCAGATGGTTATGCCGAAGCACCGCCGCAGGTTTACCCAACCGTGGATACGCCAACTATTTTAGAGCCGGAATTTGCAATTGCCCCTTCCGCAATTGGGCAAATTTCAATAGCCCCTTTAAATTACAGCAGCCTTGGGGTAGAGCGGGATTCATCATTTCTTATAACATCCGCCGCGCAAACCCTTACGGAAGACCATTTGCGCTCTTACCTGTCCGTTGGCAGCGGCGAAAACTTTACCCTTACTTCACAACCTGACAACGCCTTTCTTCTTAGCTTTGAAGATACCCTTGCGCCTGCCCAAATTTACACACTGGTCTACAGCCCTACAGGGATGCAGCCAACTTCCCACGCCTTTCAAACAACGGATATTTTCCGAGTAACATCTACCACACCCGCAAACAGTACCCACAACATCCCTCCAAACAGCGGGATAGAGGTCACATTTAGCCGGCCGCTGTTAAGCGATACAAGCTTTGAAGCCGCGTTTACCATCTATCCGCCTGTAAACGGTCGTTTCCTGCGACGAGATAACACATATATTTTTGCCCCAAACGAGTTAGAACTTAACACCGTATACACCGTTATAATAAGCCAAGACACTATGTGCGAAAATAGAGAGCGGCTAACCGAAGACTACACGTTCCAGTTTACAACCCGCTGGGGTACGGCCACAGAGCGGCCATTTTCCATTGCGGGCAGTGCATACCAAAACTTTCTGCCATGGCAGGAGGTTTTCATCCCCTTAAATATCGCGCAAAACTTCCGCGAAAGGGATTTTGTTGTTGAGCTTTACAGCTTGCCAATGGCTTCGGTTTTTCTTCATCCGGAAAATTTCCGGCAATACGACACCGTAGAACACATGGAAACCTTCCAACTGGAACTGCACTCCATCACTTTACAGGGTTGGGAGTTTAACTATCTGTTCCTGGGCAGCACTTTGCCGGAAGGCTACTACCTTGCCACAATACGCGCCGCTAACGACCCAAACAGCGCGGTGCTGGAAAAATTTATACAAGTGTCTGCCCTTTCTGTGTATTCCCTTTCCGTAGGGGGAGAAATGGTTTTTTGGGTGCATGACGCCACTACTAACCTGCCCGCTGCGGGTGCAAGGATACAAGTAGACGGCGGAACCGTAATAACAGACGCGGACGGTGTGGCCATTACGCAAACACGGCAAAACGCTTCAGAAGCCATAACTATTGAATATGGCAGCTTTTTGCCTTTTGCCTACACAAAACGGACTTTCGCGCCTACACGGCTAACCCCCGGCGGCAGGTTTCTTACCTACATGTACACAGACCGCCCAAGTTACCGCCCCACAGACATTATTGATATTTTTGGCGTTGTTTTGCCACGGGCCGGGGAAGCCCTTTCTCCCAACGATGTACTGACGCTGCACATAGGCGACATGCTGGAATTACCGGTTACATTGGACGCTTACGGTGCGTTTAACAAGCGCGTCCCCGTGCAGGGCATGTTTGGGTTTACAGACATTAGAGTTAACATAAACGGCGAAAGACTTATGTCCACATGGGTAAATTTTTTGGACTACACCAACCTTAGTTTTGTGCTGGACGGCAGGTTAGGCAGGAACGCCTATTTCTTTGACGAATCTATGGATGTGGAAATATCCGTAACAAATTTTGCAGGCCTGCCCATGGAAGGTATTTCGCTTATTGGCGGCGACGGAGCGGTAATTGTTACAGACGAAACAGGAATAGCCCGTGGCCAATCCTCCGCAGGCTGGCCGCACATGCGGGAACCGCAAGGCTGGCAAGTATTTAGAACCTCCGATTGGTTCAGCGTTGCCAGCGATGCCAATGTGTCACAAGGAATTGGTCTTCCGTTTATCCTTGCCACTAGGGACATTATGCTGGAAATCGTTGAACAACCGGAGGATAACATTGTTGTGCTGACAAGCAATAAAATAACCTTGGACAGGTTTAATGCAGACGATTCCTTGGATGTTGTCCCGGACAACTTCCGCGGCCAACCGGTGGACATAGACGTTACTGTTCTTATCACCCGTCATATAACAACCAGAACATTGCTGCGTGAAGAATACGACCACATAAACAGGCGCACAGCCAATGTCTACAGCTTTAGCACCAGAGCCGAAACATACAGAAACACCATTGTACGCACACAAAACGGCATGACTACCGTAACAGACATCCCCCGCTCTAACGACCCGTTGATAACCTACAGCGTAGAATTTAGATACGACGACTCTCGAGGGCGTCCCACTTCTGCATTTTTGCCCGGACAATGGTTTATGGAGCATGACACAAGCTTTAGACATTTTGGGTTTATGCTGGAAGACAGGACAATAGTCAGCAATGATGATTTCGGCTGGATGTTTAGTGTTAGGGATTTGGGCGTTGGCCAAACCACCAATGTAATTTTAAAGGAATCTAGCGACGGTACTTCATTTTGGGGAGATTTCAGCAATGCCACAACGCCTGCAACAGGGCGTGTACTGGCCGTTATGGTACGTGACGGCATTTTATCCGCCACGGTTGGTACACCGGAAGGTACGCCAATTACCTTCCCGGAAGAGGCCATCAGCAACGCGCTTTTATTTGGCGCGTATTTCGATAATGGGCTTATCTTCCCCATTCTGAACCCAATTTCTGTCCATTACGACTACACGGAAAGGGAACTGCAAATTGAACTGGAGTTTGACAGCGAGAAGTACAGCCCCGGCGAAGAAGTTACCGTAACCATAAGAACCACAGGCTCCGATGGGCGGCCTGTGCCTTCGCGGGTAACCGTAAGCGTTGTAGACGAGTCCAGCATTGTGGGCTGGGGACAGCATAGGGCAGATTTTTTGCGGCGGTTGTACACAAGTTCGCCGCTGGATACTTGGGGCTTCCAATTCAGCCAGTTTGCTTCTTTTACACAGCCCGGGCTTGATGACATGCGGCTTGGCGGCGGCGCAGAAGGCGGCGGCGGTGACGGCAGCGGAACGGACCCTGTTTTCCGGGAGGATTTTACAGACAACCCCATTTTTGAGGTGGTACACACGGACGCAAGCGGTTTGGCCACCCTCACGTTTACCCTGCCGCATCAAGTAACTTCTTGGCGTGTTACGGCTCTTGGCATAACAGAAAGAGGCCTGGCCGGTGACGCAAGGCCAAATGTAATTTCAACCTTGCCGTTTTATGTAGACCTGATTCTAACCAACGAATTTATTGTAGGCGACGACATTGCCGCCGTTGCAAGAGTGTTTACAGACGGCACAATGCCCCGCAGTAATGTGGATTTTGTATTTGAAATTTTACAAGGCAACGAAATTATTTTTTCGGACACACAAACAACCGCAGGCCGTGCGGTGGTAAACGCGGGCAAACTTGGCGTTGGTTACTACACAATACGTGTCGTGGCCACAATAGACGAATACCAAGATGCCATGGCACTGCCTTTCTCCATAGCGGAAACCGGAATGATTTTGCCTGTAATAATGCAACAGCAAATTTCCCCGGGTGTTTCGCCCGTATTTGACTTTGACATGCACCCACTGCCCGTACGGATTACTTTAACAAACGCCAACATGGGTCCGTTAATGCACATTTTACACAGCACGCTGGATGGCAGTTCTTTCCGTACAGATCAGTTGGCTGCGCAGGCGTTTGTGAAGGATTTTATCGGGTGGGAAAACACAGAAGACGTACGCGGGCGTATCCACCACTATTCCGGCGGCATACCGGAATTGCCGTTTGAAGAACCCACACTTTTCTATACGGCCCGCTTTGCGGCCTCTTTCCCGGAGTTTGTTAACCGCGACAACATAATTCGCTTTGCACGGGACAACGCGGACACAGGCAGTGACGAAGCGCGTACCGCAAGATTGCTTGCCCTGGCGGCAGTTGGCCAGCCCGTGCTGCTGGAAATACACCACGAAATAAATCAACTGGTAAGAAACTCTGACCAGTTGATAAACACAAATTACAATACCCACATATCCATGCTGTACTTGGTGGCGGCCCTTGTTGCCGCCGGGGACGACGCAGGGGCTTACAAAGTTGTTAATCAACACCCGGATTTGCTTAACAACCGGCTAATGACAGGCCTGACAATTACCCAACAGGAAACAATACACACCTTACTGTTGTTCATCAACACTGCCATAAACCCGCAGGGGGCATGGGAGTATTTACAAAGTGAAAACAGAAACCGGCACATAAGCAACGTACCGGAACGGATTAACTTTGTGCGCCGCGCCATGGTTTTGGGCTACAATGTTTCCGAAGTACAGTTTTACCTAAACGACGTAACAGAAACCGCACGGCTGGAAAACTGGGGCGCAAGGTTTTTACACATAACCCCGGAACAGTTCGCAAACCTTAACCTTACAGCCACAAGCGGCGATACAGATGTGTTTATTGAATTTTACAGCGAAAACCCGAATAATTGGGATGAATCCACTAACCAGCTGCAAATTTCTAAAAACATCACTCGGGACGGCGAGTTGTATCGCGTAGAATTGGTAGTAAACTTCCCACACGGGCAAATTGGGTGGTTTACCATATACGACAGGCTGCCAAGCAATATGCGCTTTGTGCCTAGGCAGCGAGCTTGGGCGCGGGGCGAGTGGACTCATATAACCAACCCACAGCGGCAGCTTATGGAAATAACCTTTTGGCGCACACCGGATTGTGTCGGCCCGCTCAGGATTGTTTACCACGCCATGAAATTGTTTGACGCGGATATGTCTTACGGCGTGACTTTTATCAGCAGCAGATTTGCAGATAACCATGTATGGGGCAGTACGAGATGATGGATTGCCGCCGCTACGTAATTGCAATATTTGTGCTTGCCCTACTGCTCCTTACCGGGTGTGGTAGGGGTGAGCTCGGTTCGCCTCTACAAAAACTGGAACAATACAACCATTATGAAATTTCAGTTGGTTACACAACCCGGCCAAATGAATCTATTGAACCCAAACTGGCAATCCTTCACCTTTCCCACAATGAATTTTTGCATTCCATAGCCAACCCGCGCAACTTCCCGTACATGCCAAGCGGACAGATTATGGCCGGTGTAGTACCGCACCACAATACAGCGGCTTTTTTAATCAGCGGGTTCTTTGCGCAGGCGGCAAACCACGCCTGTGACTACGACCTTGTAATAATCCTTGGCCCAAACCACGAAGGAGACTTGGCGAATGTAATTTTATCCTACAAAGACTGGGACATCGGCGAGGGCGTGTTTACTAACCGGGGCTTTGTATACGACTTAATGGCAGCGGAGGGCATAAATTCCGTAGTAAGCCACCGCCATATGGAACAAGACCATTCCGCTTCCATTTTGATACCCTTTATTTATCATTACCTGCCCGGGGTGGAAGTGGCACCGCTTTTACTAAACCGCTCCCTTAGCTTTGGTGAAACGGAAACCATTTTCCACTGGCTTAACGGGTGGATAACACATTCCGGCAAAAACGTGCTGCTGGTTGCGTCCATTGATTTTTCTCATTTTTTGCCCGTACATTTTGCGATGGAGAAGGACAGAATAACAAAACACGCCATTTTGTCCAATGACCTGCGAAAGCTTCATACCCTCAACGACCATTATCTGGACTCCCCCGCCGCCATGATAATTTTGCTTATGTACTTGGCAGAGCTTGGTCTTGCGCCGGAAATTGTCGCCCACACAGATGCTTCGGAATTTTTGGGCCCCGGCCTTGACGAAACAACTTCTTACATGATTATTGCCGGGGTTTGTCCCGCAAATGACACTGTACGCATACAACTTACCTTCACCGGCGACATTATGCTGCACCAAGCCCAAGCAGACGCCGCCTTTTGCCCGGTTACGGGCGTGTATAATTTCTATGAAAGTTTTTCTGCGGTTCGTCCGTTTTTGCAAAACGCAGACCTTACAATTGGTAACCTGGAAACTGTGCTGGCCGGTAAGTTTATGGATTTTTCCCTTCACAACCCATCATTTGCAGGCAGTACCCCGGCACGGTACAGAGGCTTTCCCCTATTTTCCGCGCCGGACGAGTTTGGTCATGCACTGCGGTACGCGGGCTTCGATTTATTGTCTACGGCAAACAACCACTCCCTTGATCAGGGGGTGGAAGGGCTTTTGCGCACGTTAGATTTTTTAGGCGAACTGGGTATCGGCACTTTTGGCACCTACCGCACCCGCCAAGAACGGGACGCAATACTGATACAGGAAGTGCAGGGCATTCGCTTTGCCTTTCTTTCCTATACCTTTGGGACAAATGGCCAGCCAATACCACCGGGGCGGGAGTATCTTGTTAATGTTATAAACGAGAGTTTGGTAAGAGCGGATATTGCCCGGGCCAGAGAGTTTTCCGACTTTGTAATTGTAATGCCACACATGGGTTACGAGTATGAGACTGCCGTACGTCCGCACATTCAAAACCGGGCAATGATGATGCTTTCTGCCGGGGCAGATGTGGTTATTGCAGGGCACCCACATGTTGTACAACCCATGGGCTTTGTGGATATTTCATGCCATGTTACCGGGGAAACCAGACAAGGCTTTATTGCCTATTGCCTGGGGAATTTTATTTCGTCTCAGCGGCTGCCACATACCTACGAAGGGGTAATCCTGAACCTTTATTTTGAACGAACCGGAGATACAGCCCCTGTGCTTGCCGGGTACGATTATATACAGACACGGGTAGAATTTACCCATGCCTATTGCAACAGGTCTATCCGTGTACTGCCTGCACAGAGATAATCCGCCCGTTTTCCATTTCAACAATTTTATCTGCAGATGCGGCATTGTTTAAATTGTGTGTAGTAAATAAAATTGTATGGTTATGCCGCAGAGATTCTATCGTTTCCATTATATTTTTTTCAGACTCTTTATCCAGCGCGCTGGTGGCCTCGTCAAAAAGCAGTACAGGGGCCTTTTTTATTAAGGCCCGGGCAATGGCAATCCGCTGTTTTTGTCCGCCGGAAAGGGTATCGCCTTTCTCACCGCAAGGTGTGTTGTAGCCATCCTCCAACTCTTCAATAAAGTCATGGGCAGAAGCCAGTTTCGCGGCGGCAATAATCTCTTCATCGCTTGCCCTGCCACCAACACCCATGGCGATATTTTCTTTTATGGTCATGTCAAACAGCTTGCAGCTTTGGTCTACATAGGCAAAATTTTTCCGCCACCCATTCAGCGAACTTTCACTAAAAGACAAATCCCCTACAGTTATGTCAATGTCATCCCGTTCGTACATACCCATAATTGCCCTAAGCAATGTTGACTTGCCGCTGCCCGATTCGCCAACCAACGCAACCATTTGGTTTTCGTTAATTTGCAGGTTGATATTTTTTAGGGTGTCACTGTCGGCGTCAATATATCTAAAACTAAAATCATTAACCGCCAGGTGATACCCGTTTGCGTCTCTGGTCACACCGGTCTTTTTAACTTCACCGCTTGCCTCATCCCTTTCGATTATGGCAAAAACCCGCTTTGCCCCGGCAATTGGCGGCTGCAATCCCGCAAAGTTTGCACCCAACTGGCCAATGGCCGAAATTAAAGCAGAACTCATAACAAATACTGCTGCAATTGTGTGAAACTCAATACGCCCCGTAGCCGCAAGCCAGCCGCCAAAACCGAATACCACAAGCAAGGTCAGCCAGCCTTCCACTGTGCGGAACAAAGTCTGCCCCATATTTATAAACCCGCGCCTGATTCTAAGGGTCTTTAGCCGGTTATTTTCACGGTCAAATGTAAGAAAGGCCTGTGGCTGCATATTATAAGCCCTGATTGTTATTGCGCCGGAAAAAATATTGCTTGTCACTTTTAGTGCTTCGGCGTTTGCTTCCAATTCTTCTTTGCCCACTTTAGCCAAAGGCTCTGTAAAGCGTTTTTGCATAAAAAAGCTTACTACCCCTACGGCTAAAGACCCTAAGCCAAGCCGCCAGTCTCTTTCAAAAATAACAATGGTAGAGCCAAGAATTGTTATTATGCTCATCATGAACGACATTAACGGGCCCTGAAAAACCTGACTGGCCGTATCTGCATCTGTATTAATTGCTGCAATTCCTTCGCCGCTGTGGGCGGCATCCTCAAGCCCTGTACGTACAAACGCGCGGAAAAGCACCCGTTTCATATCTAACACGGCTTTTTCAATTATAAGAATATTGGCGTAAATTCCCACAAGCAGCATAACTACAAATACCCCTATCATAATCCCTAAATTGGTTCCGGCAGAAATAAGTGCGTCTCTGTCGCCTGCCACAATTGCCGCCATTACGTTACCCATAAATATAGAAAATATAAAAGCCATGGCAAAACCTTGGGCACTGTACAATGTCTGGGATAATCCATAACGGATTTTGTAAGGCTTCATAAAGCGGAACATTTTGAAAAAATATGGTGCGTCACCTTGGGTTAATTTAAGTTTTATCGTGTTCACAGTTATGCCCCCTTCTTGTCAATACTCATAATTTTGCCGTTATCCATGGTAATTACTGTGTCGCAGAAGGCAATCGCGCTTTCCCGGTGCGCGACAATGATGACTGTTTTGTTAGACGCTACTTGGTTAAAGCTGTCCAGTACGGCGGCTTCCGTAACCCGGTCAAGTGAAGACGTAGCTTCGTCGAACAAGATTACCGGGGCATCTTTGTAGAATGCCCTTGCAATAGCAATCCGCTGCCGCTGCCCGCCGGAAATATTGTCTGCGGCTTCTGTAAGTATACCGTCAAACCTATCGGGTAATGTATTTATAAAGTCCAGTATTCCGGCATCTGCGCAAGCTTTTTCCAGGCGGGGCATATCCGATACAGTATCTTCAAGGGTAATGTTTTTGCCTATGCTTTCCGGGAAAAGGAACGAATCTTGCGGCACGTACGAGAAAATATTACGCAAATGGTTTTTTGGAAGTTCTGTGGCGTTTTGTCCGTTGATGCTTATTTCACCGCTTGTGGGTTCATACAGCCCAAGCAGTAATTTTAGTATTGTAGATTTGCCGGAACCGCTCCCTCCAATAATTGCTATTTTGCTGCCCTGCGCAATGTTAAAACTGGCACTGTCCAAAGCATAGGCAGGGGGGTTTTCATCGTTGGGTCGGCCATAGGTAAACGAAACATTGCTGAATGAAATTGCCACTTCTTTTACTTTCTCGTCAGCCCCTAAGTCTTCTTCCGGGTCGGATGTGTTATCAATAAGACGTTTTGCCCCGGCTGCAGACCTGGCAAGCCCGGCAATATTTTGCCCCATCATGGTAAGCCCGCTTGCAACCATGGTAATAGTCGTAGAAAAAGCTACAAATTCGGCCAAGGACATATTACCGTCAACCGTAGCCAGTGCCAATACCGTAACTATGACAATAATGGGGCTAAATAAAAGAGCCAGCATTGTGCCAAGTGTTAACGCAAGTGCCACTGCGGCACGTTTAAGAATTTTAAAATATTTGTTATACGCATCCATGTATCGGTCTTCAAGCACTTCATCCAAAGAATATGCCGCCACCACCGATAAATTTTGCAGCGAGTCGTTTACAACAGCGTTAAATTTCGCCTGCGCTTCCGACATTTTTACACTTAACTTTTGCAAAGGAACGGATAGTAAAAATTGCAAGACCAACATCCCGACAGCCGCCAAAAACAGAACCCCTGTAAATTGCGGGCTTATAATAATCAGGAATATAAAGGCGGATACAAAAATTAAAAAATCTGCGATAAGGCCTAAAATACCGGACGCGATAAGATTTTCTGCCAAAGGAATATCGTTGGAGTAAATGGAAAGATGCTCGCCGCTTGCGGTTTTTTCCAAAGTAGAAAAAGGCGCGCGTAAAAAATGATTAACAAAAAGTTCACGCAGTTTAAAGGCTGCCCTTGCAGAAAACCGTGCCAAAATAACTATTGAAACAGCTGCTGCCGCTGCCCGTACAACTAAAACACCGGTAATAAGCGTGATAAAGCGAACCAGCGCGTCTACATCACCAACAGAAGCGGCCTCGTTCATTTCGCCGCTTAAAAGGTTCATTAATATCCGCCCAACAGCCACTACAGCTGAAACAATAAGAAATGACAGGATAATTGTGCTGTAACGGAGCTTGGTTCGTTTTATCGCAACAAAAAATGATTTCATCCGCTTACCGCTCCTCACCCGCTAATTCGTCAAGAACCGCTTTTACTTCCTTGCTTGCAATCAGCTTGCCGTATACTTTGCAAGAAACAACTGCTTTTCTTATTTCTTCGGGTGTAATGCTGTTTGGGATGGTGTACAAGCCAATCACACGTATCTTTATTTTTGTATTGGCAACTATCGCATGCTCTACTTCACTTTTTGTTAATGCGCCAATGCCCATTGTAAAAGAAAATTTTACTTGCCCGTCTTTTGAGCCGTCGGTATCCAAAAATTCTTTAATGTTGTCGGCATGACCTTCCAGCACCTTGCGCGCCGCAGAACGCATAAAATCTGAACGGCTGTCGTACAGGCCGCGCTCTACCAAGTAATCGATTTGCCCCAACTCTACGGGGCTAAGATTTACTGATACTTTTTCTGTTTTCATAATTGCCTCCTTATGGATGTATTTTAGATTCCAATTGGAATCGATTTGGATTATAATCCATCATGAGAAGTTTGTCAAACATATTTCAAACAAAATGTAAACAAAATTTAATTAAGTATTTGACATCTGGTGGCATGTATGGTAGGATGCATCTAACTCGTCCATACAAAGGACGAAGCTCATTTTTAATGTCCGGTACTGCCGGGTAGGAGGATTTCAAGCATGGAAAAGACAGGCACAGTAAAATGGTTTAATGCCGAAAAAGGATACGGGTTTATCTCTATCCAAGGTGAAGATGACGTATTCGTACACTTCTCCGCAATTCAATCAGAAGGCTTCAAAACCCTTGAAGAAGGCCAAGAAGTTCGCTTCGAAGTTGTACAAGGTGCAAAAGGCCCACAAGCCGCAAACGTGGAACGCGCATAGTTTTTGGTTTGTGTTAA
>WQTQ01000168.1 GCA_009786175.1 Bacillota bacterium
TATGATAAACTTTCTTCCATGTTTCAGGCTTTCGTCATTCTTGCTTGCATTATGATTTGGTTAAAATGACGAAATTTTTTATTTGTCGGATAGACCCTAGTAAATAAGCAACTTAAGGAGTTGGAGACATGCAAGGATTCGCAGGAAAGTTTGTAGGAAAGTGGAACACCCTTACGCTGGTTAGTGTAGCTGTGGGTGCCGCACTGTTTGGCGTACTTATGGTATACGGCAGCATACCTGTATTTGCCAACACATTTTTAACATCTGCAATGATTGTACCCGTTGTTGTAGGCGCGTTGTTTGGGCCGCTGCCCGCATTTGTTACACTTGGTATCGGCAACATTATTGCCGACCTTATTGGCGGATGGGGCTTGTGGTTTGACTGGGCCGTTGGCAACGCGGTTCTTGGGTTGTTTGTGGGTGCGCTGCCGCTGTACGGTGCCCGTATTGACGAAGGCATTTTTGGCCTTAAGCATGCCATAATTTATGCGATTGTTGTCATAGTTGGCAACGCTGTTGCTTTTGGTGTTGTTACACCTATTATGACTTCAATTTTCTACGCGGCAGATTTGGAAATTACGCTTATTCAATCTATGTTTGCGTTTGTTTCCAACATAATTGTGCTTACAGTTGTGGGTATTCCTCTTTTATTCTTGCTTGCCGGCCGCTACAGGAAGCGCAGCAATTTAAAAATGGAAGACTAATCATGAGTGACAACCACACGAAAAAACCTGTTATTGAGTTTGCGGACTTTGGCTTCCAATACAAAGTTCAAACTTCTCCCACACTCCACAATATAAATTTGACCCTTTATGAAGGGGAAAAGGTACTTATTTTGGGGGCGTCCGGCAGCGGCAAATCTACATTAGCAAATTGTATTAACGGAATAGTGCCCTTTTCATACAAGGGCACTATTTCCGGTTCTTTAAAAGTTAACGGTTTGGAAACGCGGGACCTTTCTATTTTTGAGCTTAGCAGGTATGTAGGTACGGTTTTACAAGATTCCGACGCGCAGTTTGTAGGGCTCTCTGTTGGCGAAGACATTGCTTTTGCAATGGAAAACGATAATATTCCCCGGGACGAAATGCTGGTAAAAGTGTTTGAAAACAGCCAAAAAGTTGGAATGCAAGATTTTTTGGCGGCACTGCCCTTTAACCTGTCCGGCGGGCAAAAGCAAAAAGTCGCCCTTGGTGGTGTACTTGGCGAGGATATGAATATACTAATATTTGACGAGCCTCTGGCGTCTTTAGACCCAAAGGCAGGCACCGCCGCCATAGACTTGATTGACCATATTTCTAAAGACCGCACAGTTATAATTATCGAACATCGTTTGGAAGACGTTTTATACCGCCCTGTGGACCGTATTATTGTAATGGATGAAGGGCGGATTGTAGCCGACACAACCCCAATCGGGCTGTTGTGCGGCACAACTTTGCTGGAGTACGGCATACGCGAACCATTGTACATTACTGCGTTAAAATATGCCGGGTGCCGCTTGGCAGGTATTCAGCAGCTGGAAGATGTAGAAAATATAGACATAAACGACGAAAACAAAAAAAAGCTGCTGGCTTTTTTTGAAAATAAAACAGACAGTGCAGGGCCGGAACAGGGCGAAGAAATAATTCGCCTGGATAACATAACCTTCGCCTACGACCAGGAAGCAAACCCCAGAAATGTTTTGCGCAATATTTCTTTTTCAATTAATAAAGGCGAGCGCATAGCTTTAATCGGTAAAAATGGCGCGGGGAAATCTACCGTGGCAAGGCTTGTCTGTGGTATTAGCCGCCCAAAGACCGGGGCAATTTATATCGGCGGCCGGGACTACAAAAACCTGAGCATAAAAGAAATTGGCGAAAATATTGGTTTTGTTATGCAAAACCCAAATCAAATGCTGGTAAAAGACACTATAAAAGCAGAAGTTGAGCTGGCACTGCAAATTAGAAAAATGCCGGAGGGCGAGGTAACAGCCCAAGGTGAAAAGGCAATGCGCATTTGCGAAATATACCGTATGCGCAACTGGCCTGTAGATGCGGTAAGCTACGGGCAAAAAAAACGCGTTACCGTCGCATCAATTTTAGCGTTAGAGCCGGATGTACTTATACTGGACGAGCCAACCGCCGGGCAGGATTACCGCCATTACATGGAGATAATTACATTCATAAATAACTTAAACGCCCTGCATGGCAAGACAATAATTTTTATCACTCACGATATGCACCTGGCCATAGAAAATACAGACCGCGCCATTGTACTTTCCGATGGCGAGCTTGTGGCGGACTCCAATGTGTTTTCTGTGCTGTCCGACAATGAAATAATTGAAAAGGCAAATTTAAAGCAAACGTCTTTGTACACACTGGCGCGCAAACTAAATATCGAACCGGAAGAATTTATCAAGCATTATATCCAATACGAAAGGATGGTGAGAGCAAGTGAATAGACGTTTTATGATCAGCTATTCGCCCGGCACCACTCCTTTGCAGCGGCTGAACGGGACAACAAAGGTATTGGGTTTTCTTGTCATTACGGTTTACATAATTATGACCTTTGATGTACGGATGCTCTTGCCCATGTTTGTGTTGTGTACCATTGGTGTAATTTCCATGAAGCCAAACTGGAAGCTGGTATTTTTTATGTTTGCTTTCATGTTTGTAATGGCGGGGTTAATTGGCAGTACTATGATAATTTTGGTGCGGCCTTCCTCCGGGCTTACCCGCGTAGGGGCAGAAAATATTATTTGGCAGCTTAATGACCGATTTTTTATTTCGTTGGAACTGTTATGGTATGTGGGAATGATGTTTTTCAAACGTGTTTGTTCTTTTGCGTCGGCAATACTGTTTATTGTGGCCATAACCCCGTCAGAGCTGGCATCAGGCCTTAACAGGCTGAAAGTACCGTACAAAATTTGTACGATAATGGCGTTGGCATTCCGTACAATCCCGGATATTGCAAGGGATTACGGTAATATAAAAAATTCGCTGATGATGCGCGGGATAGAAATGGATTCCAAAAAAGCAGGTTTGGGGACAAAATTAAAGCAAACAATTTTTATGCTTGCCCCGCTGATAATGACATCCTTCGGTAAGGTTGGCAACATTGCCAACGCAATGGATTTGCGCGGTTTTGGCAAGCATAAACAGCGGACATGGTACAGCGAAAAAGAACCAACCCGTGCGGATTGGGTTGCAAGGGTACTAATTATACTGCTGGGTTTGTTCTGTATTTATTACATTATCCAGTTCCGTTTTGTTAACCCTCCGGCCTTTGACTACTGGGCACCATGGGTAGAATCAAGATGACGGATTACGGCTTTGTTGTTGTGCATATTCCCCACACGTCAACATTTATACCGGATGAATACAGGCAGACTATTTTGCTTAATGATGCTGAATTGCACAATGAACTAGCTGTCATGACAGACGCCTTTTGCGACCGGCTTTACGATTTCCCCGGCGTAGGCGATACAATATTCGCGCCTCTAAGCCGTTTAGTGTGCGACATGGAGCGGTTTAGAGATGACGAAAGTGAGCCCTGCGCCAAAATAGGCCAGGGGCTTATGTACACCCATACCCATGACGGAAAGTTGTTACGCAAGTATGATAACGCTCTTCGTGAAAAAATTCTGGCAGAATATTATGACCCGCATCACGCCCGCCTAACTGCCGCGGTGGATGCTGCATTGGCCAAGTACGGAAAATGCCTGATAATTGACGGGCATTCTTTCCCGGACGGGCCGAGTATGCCGGACTTTGACATAGGTACGGATAATTTCCATACGCCGCAAAATTTGCGGGACGCTTTATGCAAAAGAATAGGGGAACTGGGTTTTTCGCACTTGGTAAACATCCCTTACAGCGGTACAATTACGCCAATGAACCATTATGGCAAAGACAGCCGTGTAAAGTCCGTAATGATAGAAACAAACCGAAAATTGTACCAACAGCCGGGGCAATTTGACAAAACCTCGGATTTTGAAAAAGTTCGTAATGTTTGCCACCAGTTGATAAAATGTGCAGCAAATGCCGGGGGATTTTAACACCCCGGCTTTTTCTTTCCCATAAACCTTGACAAAATATTTTTAATGCATAGTATAGTAGTGATGAAAATAAGAAAGGTATGTAAATAATGGGAAAAGTATACACAAATGCATGTGAGCTGGTTGGCTCTACACCGCTTATGCAATTATCAAGGTTTGCGGCAAAACACAATGTAAACGCCAACATTTTAGGGAAGCTGGAGCGTTTTAATATTGCCGGCAGCGTAAAAGACAGAATTGCTCTTGGAATGATAAATGACGCAGAAGAAAAAGGGCTTTTAAAAGAAGACAGCGTTATTATCGAGCCTACAAGCGGCAATACGGGCATAGGCCTGGCTGCCATAGCCGCCGCAAAGGGTTACAAAGTTATTTTTACCATGCCGGACACAATGAGCATGGAAAGGCGAAATTTATTAAAAGCATACGGGGCAAAACTTGTTTTAACCGAAGGGGCAAAAGGAATGCGCGGTGCTATTGAGAAGGCCGAAGAATTGGCCGCAAACACGCCAAACTCTTTTATGCCCGGGCAATTTTCAAACCCGGCCAACCCGGCGGTTCATATAAATACAACAGGCCCGGAAATTTGGGACGATACAAACGGCCTTGTAGACATTTTTGTAGCCGGGGTTGGCACCGGCGGCACAATAACCGGGGCAGGGGGCTATTTAAAGTCTAAAAACCCGGATTTGTATATTGCGGCTGTAGAACCGGCAGATTCCCCGGTTCTTTCCGGGGGCAAACCAAGCCCCCACGGAATCCAGGGGATAGGCGCGGGCTTTGTGCCGGATATCCTAAACACAAGTATTTACGATGAAATTATTACGGTTACAAGTGATGATGCTTTTGCCATTGGACGGGACTTGGCGCAGGCGGAAGGGCTTTTGGTCGGCATTTCTTCCGGCGCGGCGGTTTGGGCTGCCATACAGCTGGCAAAGCGGCCCGGTAATGAAGGCAAAAATATAGTTGTAATACTGCCGGACACCGGGGAGAGGTATCTTTCTACGGGAATGTTTGCAGAGGATCAGAGGTGACAATTTGAAATTAGCCAGACTTATACAGGTAATACGTGAGCAAGACCCTGCCATACGTTCAAATATGGAAATACTTTTGTACCAGGGCTTATGGGCAATGTTTTTTCATAAAATCGCCCATAAGTTATACAAATGTAAATTTTTCTTTTTATCCAGGGCTTTTTCCCAGCATTCCCGCTTTATGACGGGTATAGAAATACACCCGGGTGCTAAAATTGGCAGCGGTGTTTTTATCGACCACGGCGCGGGGGTTGTAATAGGTGAAACCTGCGAAATAGGGGACAACGTGACCATTTACCAAGGCGTAACCTTGGGCGGTACCGGTAAGGATGTGGGCAAGCGGCATCCTACTGTATGCACAGATGTAGTTATCGGCGCAAATTCCATTATTCTTGGACCAATTGTAATTGGTGAAGGGGCCAGAATAGGTGCGGGTGCCATTGTAATTAAAGATGTACCGCCGGGTGCCACAATAGTTGGCGTACCGGCCAGGAATACAAAAGAAGAATCATCCCTTCGCGTAGAGATGGAATTGTTAAAAGAACGGGTTCAGCAGTTGGAGCAGATGCTGAAGAATAAAGACAGCCGTTAGAGCTTTGTGTTATACTGGGCCCAATAACTTTTTAGGATGGTGCGTATGATTGCATATGTAAAAGGTACGTTGGCGTTTGTCAATGATCAATCTGTGGTGGTGGACGTTAATGGGGTGGGGTACTTAGTAAACGTATCACCTGCAACCATTGGCCGTTTGCCCGCAAAAAATAGCAATTTACAGCTATTTACGTATTTGCAGGCTACCGAAAGCGGGCAATCCCTACACGGTTTTTTAACCCAGGAAGAAGTACGGATGTTTATGCTTTTAATCTCGGTTTCCGGCATAGGCCCAAAGGTAGCATCGGGGATTTTGGGGGCATTATCGCCCCAGGAAATTATTATGGCTATTATCGCAGAAGACGCGGTACTGCTTAGCAAAGCCCCCGGCGTTGGTAAAAAGACGGCCCAGCGGGTTTTGTTGGAATTAAGAGATAAAATTAAAACATCCGATGCTTGGGAAGAATCGGGCGGTATGGCGGCTGTAAAAATGACAGGTGCCGCGGCAGGCCCAAAAGGCGAAAAACAGGATGCAATGGACGCTTTGCTGGCCCTTGGCTACAGCCGCTCGGAAGCAATGCAAGTTGTGCTGGAAGTTGCCGAAGAAGACATGAAAACGGATACCTTGATACGGCTGGCACTAAAAAAATTAGCGAGAATTACCCCCTGATATCAGGGGGTAGACACAGGAGTTAGAAAATGGACGAAAGACGCTTGAACACCACGGGTTTTAACCGTGAAGAAGATGAGGAAATTGAACTTAAGCTGCGTCCGGTAAGCTTTGACGAGTACATTGGGCAGGCTAAAGTTAAGGAAAATATGAAAGTGTTTGTACAGGCGGCTTTGGGCAGGTCGGAAACGTTGGATCATGTACTGCTGTACGGCCAGCCCGGGCTTGGCAAAACTACACTGTCGGCAATTATTGCCTCTGCAATGAACGCGCGACTAAAAATTACCGCAGGGCCCGCCATAGAACGGCCCGGTGACATGGCGGCAATTTTGCTGGACCTGTCAGAAGGGGATTTCATTTTTATAGACGAAATTCATCGCCTTAGCCGTAATGTGGAAGAGCTTTTATACTCTGCCATGGAGGACTTTGTGCTGGACATAGTAACCGGAAAAGGCCCCGGTGCCCGCAGTATCCGCATGGATTTGCCCCGGTTTACATTGGTTGGGGCCACAACTCGCATAGGGCTGCTTACCGCGCCCCTGCGGGATCGCTTTGGCATGGTGCATCACCTGGAGCCCTACAGCATAGAGGACTTGACAACCATCGTCACACGTTCCGCATCTGTGCTGGATGTGGGCATAGAGCCGGAAGGCGCGCAGGAAATTGCCCGCCGTGCCCGTGGGACGCCCCGTATTGCAAACCGCTTGTTAAAGCGTGTCCGCGACTTTGCACAGGTACAATTTGACGGGATAATTACCGGGGAAGTTTCAAAATCTTCCCTTAACAAGCTGGAAATAGACCCAATGGGTTTAGACACTGTAGACAAAAAAATCCTAAGGGCAATTATAGAAAAATTTGGCGGCGGGCCCGTGGGCTTAGACACTTTGGCAGCCAGCATAGACGAAGAAGCCGGAACCCTGGAAGACGTTGCAGAGCCATACTTGCTGCAGCTTGGGTTTATTCAGCGTACCCCACGGGGCAGAATGGTAACAAAGTTGGGTTACAGGCATATGGGGCTTCCGGCCCCGCCAACAGACGATCAGTTGTCAATACTGGATTTCTAAGTATCTAACCGGAGGTGTACCGTGCAAAAATTCAGTATAATTAACCCGGAAGGTATGGCAGAAAAAGATGACGGGTTTAATAAGCACATGTTTTCGCAAGTCTTTGCAGAGCTGAAAATCAGCCGTTTCTTGCACATTAAACCAGTTTTGGCAAGCGGTACGATGACAACATACAACCTGGCAGAATTTCTTACAGCAGACACGGAAATTATTGGCCACAGGCTTGATATTTTTGAAGACTTGCTTACCTGCAAAGGTTTAATAGAATTGATTAGAGACACTGCGTTGCCCGCCATTTGTAATATTTCAAACTTATCCGGCAGCAGCGATGGGGATTATTTTTTCTTAAATCAATTTCACTCTGTCAGACGGCTAAGTGTGTATGCGGAATGTATTGACCAACTGCACGGAACGTTTTCAAAGCTGTCGCTTAATTCCCGAGGAATGCGCAGCTTCGCGGAAAAAATTGCCGCCATATACAACAGTGAAGAGTTTATCAACTTAAAAGCCAACCTGGCAAAAATAAGTATGCGCATTAACAATGTCAAAAGCGTAACCCTTGGCATAAATTTGGGTGACGGCATGCGTATAGACAACATGGGCATTGTGTCCATGAATGAAGAACCGTTTAAATCCGGAAAACTGTTGGACAAGCTGCTGTCGGCAGATTTTTCCCGCAGCGAGGAATACACCCTGTTAACCCCGCTGGAACCAATTTTCCGTAGCCTTGACACATCGCAAAAATACGAGGTAAACAGGGCATTTAAAAGCGCGTTTAACACCCTTTTAAGCGGCACCTTAAAGAACGTGCCCAAGGATGTAACCGTGTACATGAAGGCGCAAACCCAATTTTTAGTAGACATTTTGCCGGAAATATGTTTCCTTGTTGCCGGATACGAAATGATGAGCAACCTAAAGAGCCATCATATGACCGTTTGCAAACCGCAAATTAGCACAACACGGGAAACACGGCTGGAAAATTTATATCACCCTATTTTGCTGGAAACCTTAAAACAGGACAAAATTAAACGCAACTCTGTAGCCTTTGACAGTAACGGCATGTTCTATGTACTTACAGGTGCCAACAGCGGCGGGAAATCTGTATTTTTGCATTCCATTGGCGTGGCCCAGGTTTTGTTCCAGTTGGGGTTGTACGTACCCGCCGGCGAAGCGGTTATGCTTCCCGTAGATTATTTGTGTATGCATCTTGCTACGGAAAGTACAATTAACAGTGCGGCGGGGCGGTTAGAGCATGAATGTATTGCCCTTAACCAAATTATTAAGACAATTACATCCGCCAGCATGGTGCTTGTAGACGAGGCATTTTCTTCCACAAGCGCGTACGACGGCTCCATTTTGGCGGAGGAACTACTTAAACATTTTGTGGTTACAGGCTGTAAAGGTGTATTTTCTACCCACATACACGACTTACCCATAGAGCGTGTAAATGCCTACGGAAAAGACGGCAAAGTGAAAGTTGACACCCTTGTTGCAACTTCTGTAGGCGGGCAACGTATGTATAGGATAGTACGGCAAAAGCCCGAAGGCCTTAGCCACGCAAAAGACATTGCCCAAAAGTACGGGCTGCTTCCGGTCGCAGAGGAACCGTTATGATACGGCTCGCGCACTTGATACCGGCCGCCATACTATTTATATTTCTCACGTGCCTATACCTGTACGTAAAAAAATTCCTTAATCTTTACGTGTTTTTCGCAGGAAACGAAAGTGAGTACAACATCCGTGACCGCAGCCAAATTTTAAGGTTTATGTTAGAGTCATGGGGTATGTACTTTCTGCTTGCCGCTTTGTCTTTTCATATCCTGTGGT
The DNA here is from genome assembly GCA_009786175.1 of Bacillota bacterium. The sequence continues at coordinate 9,217 of WQTQ01000168.1, forward strand.
TTTTTACGTCATTTGTGTGGATATGGATTTTTATTATGCAAATCAAGTTCTTGTCCGCGTGGGAACAACACGGTTATTCAAGAAAAGTGTATATTTTTGTTAACTCGGCGGCGGTTATTATCGCATATCTTATAAGCCCGGCTGTACGAAGTTTAGTAGCTGCCCTAATGCAAACATAATCAGGAGGACAACATGAACCCATTTAAACGAATCCAGTACAATGCTCCGGTAATTCTGTCATTTGCTCTAATTTCTCTGCTGGTACTTGGGCTGGCGCACATAACCGACGACAGAAGCAACTGGTTATTTTTCTCTGTTTACCGGGCACCGCTCAACAACTTGCTTATGTACCCGCGCCTGTTTTTACACGTACTTGGACACGCAAATATGGCGCACTATTTTAATAATTTTATGATAATTTTGCTTATCGGTCCAATGCTTGAAGAAAAATACGGCGGCAAGTGGATAATTATTATGATGGTAGTAACAGCTTTTGCTACGGGCATTCTTCACATAATTATCTCTGACAGCGCGAAACTTGGCGCAAGCGGTATTGTATTTATGATGATTCTGCTGGGTTCCTTCGCCAACATAAAACGCGGCAAGATTCCTCTTACGTTAATTCTTGCGGTTGCTATTTTTATCGGGCGTGAAGTTGTAAGCGCGGTAACATTGGACAATAATATTTCCTACATGTCACACATTGTAGGTGGCATGTGCGGCGCGGCCTTTGGGTTTATCGCTAATAAACATATGTCTTAAAATTTTTTACGGCGTTTACTTGCTCTTCCAATGTGCTTTGCGTCCCGTCATAAATGTAGGGCCTGTTATGTTCGCAATTGGTTAGCTGCTGTAACAGAAACAACCCGCGTTCTACCAGCCAGTCATCGCCCCGGTGTATTAGCCGCTGTTTAATTGTATCTTCGTCTGCTGTAAGTACGATGTACCGCAACTCTACATCGTATTTTTTTATTGCGGAAATAACTTGCGGAAATTCATCCTCAACAATGTAGTCGAGAATTACGTTAAAACCGTTGCGCAAATAATTGTCTGTAACCAGCAAAATATTTTGCCATACCAGTTTTAACCGCTCTTCCCAAACAGGGTAGTGGTACAGGAATTTTTCCAAGGCGTCCCCTTCCACAAGGGCAGTTTTGGGCAGTATTTTTACCAGCTCTTTTGTAAGGGTGGTTTTCCCCGATCCGCAGCAACCGGAAATCACATACACTTTTAACATAGGGTTTCTCCATTCTTTTTTCACTTGCTTTAACCGGCAAAAGCGTTATAATTTTACCATACAACAGAAAAGAATGGTGATAATTTTATGTTTGAAATAGGCACAATTGTAAAACCCCAGGGAATACGCGGCGAACTTCGCGTATTTCCTACCACAGACGACCCTACCCGTTTCAGCCTGCTTGTTGGGGAAGAAGTAACCCTGCGCATAGGCAGCGCGGAACGGCAGTACAAATTACTGCAGGCACGGACACACAAAAATTTGCAAATTATCAAACTGGAAGGCGTAAACGACCGCAACACGGCGGAAACCCTTGTCCGCGGCGTTATTGTTATACCCGACCACAAGGCCCTGCCACTGGAAGAAGGGGAATACTACGTCCGCGACTTAATAGGGCTGAATGTAGAAACAGAAGCAGGGGAGCATGTTGGCACAATTACCAACGTACTAAACACCAACGCCAACGATGTATATGTAATAGAAGCCGCGGAAGGGGATTCGTTTATGATACCGGCAATTAAAAGCGTTGTGTTATCTGTGTCTGTGGCGGACAAAAAAATGATAATTAATTTGATGGACGGCCTGCGGGAGTTAAAAATATGATTTTCCACGTGTTAACTTTGTTTCCGGAAATGATAACGGAAGCAACTTCCCACAGTATTTTGGGCCGCGCCATACGTGGCGGCACGATACATGTAAACCCGGTAAATATCCGGGATTTTGCCGTAAATAAGCACGGGCAGGTTGACGATTCGCCATACGGCGGCGGCGCGGGCATGGTAATGATGGCACCGCCTGTATATGATGCCTACCAATATGCGCGCGGGCAGTTAAAACGCACCACAGGTGAAACCTGCCCTGTAATTTACCTTTCCCCACAAGGCAAAGTGCTTACCCAGGCAAAAGCCCAAGAACTTTCCGCCTACCCGGAAATAATACTTTTGTGCGGCCACTACGAAGGCTTGGACGAGCGCGTAATTGAAGAAATTGTTACCGAAGAAATTTCCATCGGCGACTATATACTTACCGGCGGCGAGCCTGCCGCCCTGGTGCTAATGGACGCGGTTTCGCGGCTGGTACCGGGCGTACTTGGCAAGGCGGAATCTTACCAAGACGAAAGTTTTTCCGGGATAATACCGTTGCTGGAATACCCCCAGTACACCCGCCCCCCGGAATTTATGGGGCGCAAAGTACCGGAAGTGTTGCTGTCCGGCCACCACGGCAAAATAGAAGAATGGCGGCGGCAGCAGTCTGTTGCCAGAACTGCAAAAAAACGGCCGGATTTGTTTGGGTAACACTAGATTAATGGCGTGATTTGTGGTATTGTGCTTATGTCAAAAGAAGACAGTTGAAAGGATGGTAAAATGAAAACAAAAAAAATCTTAAGCACACTGTTGATTTCAGTTATTATGTTTGGTATGTTTACCTTTCTGGTGACAGCTAATGACGATACGGAAGCACCTGAACCCGCACCCAGTTTTGAAAGTGTCGTGCCCTATGCAACCGGCTCAAATCAAGAATGGGCGTTATCGGTACTTTTACAACACGACAACAGCACGGAAAAGATACGGCTTTATAATTTCCTTTTTAGAGCGCATACTTACTTGATGATTTATGACAACAATGATTATGTAGAGGAATACGAATTTGTCAGAAATTTGTGGTTGGATTTTCTTGAAAACCACGACGTCGAAGATATACGTTTAATGCTTGATGACGAAAATTGGACAATTGATATTTGGTATCCTTTGAATGAGCCATTTAGATTAACCCATTGTGAGTTTTTGGTGGTTTATTGGTATTTTCGTGATGCAAACCCACAATTCTTTCTCAACAAGATTGTGCCTGTTACAATGCAATGCGATTTGGGGCTGACCCCGGGAATATCCATTTCCGCTTTTTGGGCGTATGCGGAACGCAGACAGGAAACCTATAACAATATTCAAAAAATGTTTGATGATTTTGTGGCGCAAATGGGCATATATGTTAACATAAACGATAATATCCGGGTGTTTTTATACCTAAAAGAATACATGACGCGTATGGACACCGATAATTTTGATGAAGGTTACGTCACCAGAGAAGAGACGGATATGAGGCAAACAATTTTAGGCTTTTTCAGCGAAAAACGGCAAACAACTTTTGTAGGGCACGACTTGGCTATGATGTATCTTATGAACAGATTAGGCATAACACCGGTAGAACAAGGCGGCCCGGTTATATTGTACAATGAATTACCTCTATCATGCGGCGAAGAAAAAAACAATTGATAATCGTGTCTACATTGTGTATACTACTGTTGAGAGGAGTTGATTGTATGAACGCTAGAATTCAAAAATGGGGTAACAGTCAAGCAATCCGTTTGCCGAAGGCTCTGCTTGAAACTGCAAGTCTGAAAGAAAATGAGCAAGTTCAGATTTTAGCAAGACGAAACGAAATTATAATTAAAAAAGTTGAGAAGAAAAAGAGACATAAAACATTAGCAGAACGTCTAAAGGGTTGGGACGGTAAGCCATATGAATTAACTGACGAAGATAGAGAGTGGCAAGACATGAAGCCAGTAGGTAGAGAAGTGTGGTAAAGCAAGAGGATATAATTAAGCTTGACCTCGACCTAACCAAAGGGCATGAGCAAGCAGGGTATCGCCCTGCCCTAGTAGTTAGTAACGCTTCATTCTCACGAGCAAGTA
>WQTQ01000169.1 GCA_009786175.1 Bacillota bacterium
TGGTAAGCCTTCATATATGAGAAATGTTAAAAAAGTGCTCCATGCGGCATAAGTTATCCACATCTTCAACGGATTCTCTTATTGCCTTGCTTTTCTATGCATATTTTTCGGCTCACCTGTGGATAACTTCTTCTTTTTCTGCTCTTTCTTTGGAATTTGGAATCAAGTTATCCCTATTTTATCTCTCTCTAATATATCGAATCGCCGCTTCCATAAGTTCATCACGGCCTTCCGCTATACCGGCAATTGTTCTGTCCACACGGATGTCCGGGGCTAAGCCAATGCGGTGAGTTTGACCGCCTTCCGGAGTATAAACGCCCAAACTTGTAAACCACATAGTAATCCCTCCCGGTAAGGGCAGAGATGTAATATTTCCGTTAGATCCCATGGAATATGGCCCAATTACAGTCACGTTTGAGGCAACACGAAAGGACATAATGGCCCATTCCGGGTGGCTGAAAGTTTGCTCGTCCATTAAAAGCACCACCGGCCTGTCGTAAACAAAAGCATATGGGCATGGCGGCAGGTATTGGTTTACGAGAATATCCACACGCGCACCGGGGTGAGTATGTGAAGGACGTGAAATATAAGCAAAAGGCAGGGGTTCTGCCATCAAGTACTGCCACATTTCAAGCCAGAACATTCCAACAGGACGCTGGCGCAAATCAATAATTATTCCGTCGGTATCTGCAAAACTCTCCATTATGCTGCGTACATCGCCGGAAATTGAGGGGTTGATAAGGCCGATGTTGTTTTCCAAAAGCACATGAGACTCGGTGACACGAGGAAAAAAATCTGCCCAAGCTGAAGTCCCGGCAATATTTAACGTCATTTCTACGCCGCTACGAAGTATATGAATTTCCATGTCAGGTTCATGGGACCTTAAAATGTGATGCATATGCGGAAAGAGTCTGTCGCTCCAGCGGATTGAGAGATAAGCCAAAGCTTTTTCTTCATTTGGGTAGGACAAAAACGGTCTCATTTCGGCGGTAACTTCCTCAATGCATCTGTTGTCTACACTCAATATAACATCGCCTCTGGTCAATTGGCCATCAATACCGGCTCTGAAGGCATTTCTGTATACAACAGGCCGCCCTTCTGCCGATATAAGCTGCACAGGTACCACATAACGGCCAAATCTATCAGAGAAAAATGTTGTTCCAACAAATTGAACATGAGCATCGTGCAGGTAATGAGTCATTGCCGCCAGTATCAGTTCATAGCTAAGCCTATCTGTGCCTTCCAGCATTTTGGGGATAAATTCAGCCAACAAATCGTTCCACGCAACATCCAAAACATCTAGGTGCGGGAAATAATACTTCATGGCATTCCACAGCCTAAAAAGGCCAAGCAGTCGATACCCGGGATCGCTAAAATCCACATTGACGTGGAGATGTTGGTTTGAAAAATTTGGAGTGCTGCTGGGGTTAAAGAAAACCGGGGCGGCGGCTCTATCCATTAAAGAGACTCCGTTAAACCGTAACAAGTGTGCGGCAAGCGGCCCCAGGTAATCATAGTTAATCCAAGATAAATCAGCCATTGGCCGCCCATCTTCTGCATGGGCAGCCATATTATTTGCTAAGTCAAAATCATGGCCAAACTCAAAATCGTAACCGTCTTCACCAAGCCCAACAAACCAATCGTAAAGGATACCATTTACATCCTCGGCGTTGTAAACACCTGGTACCAAGTTCAAAAGTTCCGCGTCCCAGTCCAGTCGGCCCGAAATAAAACCATGGTGGGTATACTTGGCAAACCCCCAAACTTTGCCGAGCTTTGCTAAACGCTCGTACTGCGTTTCATACAGAGGTTCGCCGTCAACATTTCTACCGCAAGCGGTAACCATAGTTACCACAATTATACACACCAAAGCCAAGCATGTGATTCGTTTCATGAGCTGACCTCCTTGTATTTACAGATTTTGCATCAAAACCGCCCTTACGGGGCTGCCGTCGCCGCCTGCAATTTTCAGCGGCAACGCGGACAAAGTATATTCGCCTTCCGGTACATTATCCAACACAAGCCCTTCCAGTACGGTAACGCCGTTGCCTAAAAGTGCCATGTGTACGGGAAAATCTTCACTGTCGTAAGGGTCTACAGACAAGTAGTCGATGCCCAGTGTTTTTATCTTCTTCTCAACTAAGTGCTGTGCCGCTTCCGTTGTAAGGGCGAAAAAATCCTCTTTCAACGTACCCTGCTGCATGTACTTAGATTGACCTGTGTCAATTAGCAGAATGCTCCCCTCTTCTATGTTAAAGGGCAGTAAGTCCGCCTTTGTTATATGGCCGGCTGTGGCTATGCGGATAAGCCTTGCGGGGCCGTAAAACCGGTCCAGCGGTATGGTGTCGCAACTCATGCCATTGTTAGCGATGTGGGATGGCATGTCTGCATGAGTGCCCGTGTGGGTTGATAACCCAAGTTTTGTAAAGTTGTATTTATTGCCGTCTTCCAGACGGACAGTCCTGTCAATTATAGGCCTTTCGTTGCCGTACGCCGGTAAATTGTCACCTATTACGGCAGTAATGTCATAGATTTTCATTTGTACCTCATAGCCTCTGTATAGTGTTCCGGTTCCAGTTCCGCGAAAATTCCCTTTTCGCTCAAATACTTACGAATGAAAAAACACAATGCGCAGCCGGATGTGTAGCCTTCCGGTGCCGGTTGAAACCCATGTTCTTTTGCCAGCCCGTAAAGTGCAGCTACACCGCCAAAATACAATGCTTCGTAAACAGGATATTTCCCCGGTTGAATGCCGCGGACAACATCCTCCATGGGAAGCACAAGCCCCGTACAGCCCGGCGGAATAAATCTATTGTACATATCCACATGAAAATGACCCGTTGAAACAAGCCCCCTGCATGGGTTCGGGCTCAAAACTTTTTCCAAGGGTTTTGGCGGATAATATTCTATTTCTATATTTATCGCGCGGCCGCCCATTCTTATGCCGTAGGCGGTGGCCGTGTCAAGAATATAGTCGCGGCCTATGCTTTTCTCTAAATCTGCCCTGTCGTGGGCGGTGTTTGGGTCTACACTGCGCATTATATTCAAAAAACGCTCCTGCCACAAAAAGTAGCCGAAGCCTTTTTTCCTGCATATTTCTGCCAACCGCAACGGGTAGGCGTATGGCACGTATTCCGCGTGGAATGGGTCTACGGAAATGCAAAATGTGTCCGCGCCAACTTTTTCAAGGGCAAGCAGGTGCTTAGCCACGGTGTTTTCGTCCGTGGCCCAGCAGCCGTTAGTTTCGACGTAATCTACGGCGATACCAAATTTTTGAGCCTTTGCCAAAAGGGTTAAAAGGCCGTCGAAGTCCAGGAAAGGTTCGCCGCCGCCTATGTGAACGCTACGGCAGCCGCCTTTGCGCAAAAGGGAAAACATTTCGTCCATGACGGATTCTGCCATGTAACCGCCGCTAAAGCTTGGCGAGCAGGCGTACAAGCAATGCCTGCACGCCGCGGTGCATTGGTAATTTGGCATAATGCCGCAGTGCCCCAAAGGCTTTGGAATGCTAAGTTGCTTTACCATTTCCTGCCCTCCAGAAGTGTATAGCCGTTAATCAGTAATCCTTTGTCTGTATCAATTGTAACCGGGGTACCCGTTTTAACAAAATCTACTACGCGCACTTTCACTTGCAGCATTGGAAGTTCCAAAGCTTTTGCCACTGTTTTCGCATGGCTCTGATCAACTTTCTCCCATGTACCTACCACAAGTGCGCCTGCTTTTTTCAAATGCTCAAGCATACTGTCATCTGTTTGGGTGCAGATAATAACATCTCCCTGCTGGAAAAAAGCGCGGTCATCGTCGGCAGACTGTGTAAACAGGCGTGTAAGCCCTCGGACTGTGCCTAAGTTATTACCTTTACCTTTGGCCAGTACGTTTCCAACTGTGCGTACCCGAATAGTATTTGTTGTACCGGCCAAACCCACAGGCACACCGGCCATGGCCACAATTATGTCACCGTTTTTCGCTAGGCCGGATTTTATCGCCATTTCTTCCGCAATTTCAAAAACCTCACTGTCACCTTCAAAGGGTTTTTCCGAAAGTACCGGTATGCACCCCCAGGAAAGGTTAAGTTGACGGCAAGTTACGGGGTCGTTGGTAACAGCAAGTATCGGGCAGGTTGGGCGTGAACGGGACACCATACGCGCCGCAAAGCCCGAGTCTGTAATTGGGACGATGCAAGCCGCGCCAAGGTCGGCGGCGGTGGCAACACCGGCAAAGCTCATGGTGTTGGTGATGTTTTTGTTTATGTTGCGGTACAAGGAATTTTGAGAATAGTCAATGGTACTTTCTGCCTTTACAGCGATGCGATCCATCATAGAAATGGCTTCCACCGGATATTGGCCGTTGGCTGTTTCGCCGGAAAGCATTACCACATCGGTACCGTCAAAAATTGCGTTGGCCACGTCGTTGGCTTCCGCACGGGTTGGGCGGGGGTTGCTTACCATGGATTCCAGCATATGAGTTGCGGTAATAACGGGTTTGCCCATTAAATTACAGCTGCGAATCATGCTTTTTTGCACAATCGGCACTTCCTCCGGCGGGATTTCTACACCCAAGTCGCCGCGGGCAACCATTACACCGTCTGCAACTTCCAAAATGCTGTCCAAGTTGTCCACGCCGTCCCGGGATTCTATTTTAGCGATAATACGAATATGGTCACCACCGTTGTTCTCTAATACTTTGCGGATATTTACAATGTCGTTGGCGGTGCGCACAAAAGACGCGGCAATAAAGTCGAATTCCTCTTTTATACCAAATTTTATGTCCTCCACGTCTTGCTCTGTTAAAGACGGCAAGTTAACCACTACATCCGGAATATTAATACCTTTACGGCTGCCCAAAAAACCCGAGTTTATCAACACGCATTTTACTTCCGTACCTTCGATGCCCGTAACTTTCATCTCTATAAGCCCATCATCAAAAAGCACACGGCTGCCTACCCGCAAATCTTTTGGTAAGTCTTCATACGTAACAGCAACGCAGGTTTCGTCACCTACTATGTCCTGCGTGGTTAAAGTGAATTCCTGCCCTTGCTTTAAGTAAACTTTGCCGTCGGCAAATGTTTTTGTACGTATTTCCGGGCCTTTGGTGTCTAAAAGCAGCGCGACAGACTTACCCATTGCCTCCCTGGCTTCTTTTAACATGTTTACAGTGTTCAAACGTGCTTCGCCAATACTGTGAGAGCAGTTGATTCTTGCGGCATCTAAGCCATGTGCAATCATTTGCTTCATTGTTTCAACATCGTTGCATGCCGGGCCCAGTGTGGCCAAAATTTTAGTTTTACGCATGGTAAACCTCCTATATGGCTAATATTTTCGTGATTTCGTACACTTCGGGGTTGTATTTTTTCCGCATGATTAAAGCTTGTTCCAAGTCCAGCAAATCATGTTTGCCGTCGCGATAGATTATCACTTTGTTCACATTGTCCTCTTTTATAGCCTTTACCGCCATGTACCCCATTACCGAAGCATGCATTCTGTCCAGTGCGGACGGTGTACCCCCACGCTGCATATGCCCAAGTACAGTGGCGCGGGTTTCGATATCCAATACATTTTCGATTTCATTTGCCAACGCATCGCTGCCGCCAACACCTTCCGCAACAATAATAAGGTGATGACGCCTGCCCATAGAGCGGTTTTTCATTATTTGTTCCATTACAGCCTTGGTGTCCACACGGTTTTCCAGACATATAACTTCCTCCGCGCCGCCTACTAACCCGCACCACAAGGCCAGATACCCCGCATTACGCCCCATTACCTCAACTATGCTGCAACGGTCGTGACTGCTGGATGTATCGCGGATATGAATTATGGCGTTTGCGGCCGTATTAACCGCCGAGTCAAAGCCGATTGTGTACTCTGTACAGTCCATGTCCAAATCTATTGTGGCGGGTATGCAAATTACTTTAACACCATGTTTAGACAGGGCCAACGCTCCTTTAAATGAACCGTCACCGCCAATAACAATTATTGCGTCCAGCTGCATCGCCTTTATAACTTCTGCCGCCCTGCGCTGTCCGTCTTCGGATATCATTTCCAGGCAGCGGGCCGTGCGCAAAATTGTACCGCCACGGTGGATAATGTCTGATACATCGTCTGTGTTCATCTCGTTTATATCTGCGCGGAACAAGCCCTGATACCCTGCCCTAATACCGTAAACACGCATATTTAAATGCAGTGCAGACCTTACAACCGCGCGAATAACCGCATTCATTCCGGGTGCGTCACCGCCGCTTGTAAGTACGCCTACTCTTAGCCTGCGTTGTCTCATTATATACCGCCTCCTCAATTTTCTTGTAATTACCATACATTCATAACAACTATACCATAGCCGTTGAATTTGACGCAAATAAAAAATGAAGTTCTTATATAAATGACTAATATGTACTACAGTATACGAACAGAAAGATAAAAAATGATAAAAATTGCATAAGAATTAAGCAGATATTTTCCATAAAATAGTTGATAGTAGTAAATAATCTAAAGATTTCATATTCTATGATGAGTATGAACAACAAAAAGAGAGGATGACAGATGAACATGACTAAACGAAAAAAGCGAGTAATCGCACTTGTTTTATCTTTCATTATGGTGTTTACCGCTGTGTTACCAATGCGATTAGCAATGGCTGAATCAGGAACATTATCCTTCAGCATTTTCAACAACGGCGAAGGCGGTACACCATCAACACCAAATGCGTCATTAGCGGCCACAGGTACAATTCGTATGTGGACGCAGCTGAACGGAGTAAATGCTCCAATCTACATTGCAGCGGCGGACACAATAGTCGCGTTAGACCAAAACGGCAACAACGCTATCTATTTTGTACGAGTAAACCGTGTATGGGAAGCAGGTACCGGTTGGCTGGATTACTTCACATCAATAGATGTGGACAAAAACGAACCATGGCAGCATATTAACTTGCAGATAACCGCCCACGGCCATACAGCCCATGTATTGCTTGTTAATGCTTTGTTCGAAGGCACAAAACCGCCGGTACTTACTTTTGATATTTTCAATAATGGCGAAGGCGGCAGCCCAAGCAGACCAAACGCAGGTTTGGCTGCTGCAGGTATAATCCGTATGTGGACGCAGCTTGACGGCATAGCTGCGCCAATATATTATGCGGCGTCTGATACAATAACCGCGCTGGATCAAAACGGTAATTGTGCAATGGAGTATATTATCGTAACTCGAATGTGGCAGACAGGCCAAGGATGGCTGCCGTATTTTAACAGGATAGATGTTAACAAAAATGCCCAATGGCGTTACATCAACTTTTCAATAACTGCATATGGCCAAAGAGTAGAGTTGTTGCTTGTGAATGCAAACTACGTTCCGCCTTCCACGTATCATACAGTAACTTTTACAGTACAGCCCGGTGCGCCAGGTGTTTATTTAGCCCCGGGTATTACAACAACTGTAGAAGTACCGCATGGCGCGGCAATTCCGGAGGCAGACATCCCTAATGCGGAAGCAAGGGCAGGCTTCTATTTTGTAGGTTGGTACCCAAGCAGCCCTGCGGAACATGGAAATGTATATGGTGACTTGAGTTTTATCGCTCGGTTTAGCGAGTTATGGCACTATGTAGTATTTGAAGCGGGACATGGCGGAGAATTGAAACCTGCGACAGGTTTCGGACTGACTGTCCGCATACGTGACGGCTTTACATTCTGGCCTGATAGGGTACCGGTTCCTGTAGCAGATGGAATCTACGAGTTCATCGGATGGGTAATTGATGGCGAAGAAGAGTTCGTTGACCCTGCGGGCTTTGTTGTACGCAACAACATAACTTTTGTTGCTGTTTTTGAGCAGCCTACACCGCTTCAGCAAGCACTTAATGCGGCTAATGCCGCACTTCGGGAGACAGTTGTATCAAATTTTGCACGCAGGGTTATAAATACCAAATTTTTTGTTTCCGAATATCAAATGAACGCGCTTGTTACCGCTATAGCAATTGCCGAATCCTTAAGTGAGGAAGATGCAGATGCGGGTGCGATTGAATTAAACAATGCATTGCAGATCTTTTTAGCAGCCAGAAACCGTGGCGAAAGCCATGGTATGCGCGAGAATTTTGACGGCTTTGATTTTGTTGCAGAAATGGGAGTAGGCTGGAATTTAGGTAATGCACTGGACTCCGGCGGGTTTGCGTATGGCAGTGACAGAAACCTTGCGGGCCTATGCGAAACCAGTTGGGGAAGCCCAATTATAACACGGTCAATGATTGATTATGTTGTTGATGCCGGATTCGGTAATGTTCGCATACCAATTACCTGGCAAAACCATATCGGTCCGGGGCCGGAATACAGGATTACCGACGTGCGTATGGACAGGGTAGAACAGCTTGTCAACTACGTACTGGAACGTGATGCGATTGCCATGATCAACATGCATCACGACACATGGAAAAACTTGTCTAACGTAACAGGCCCGGGTCAGAATGATGTTCTGCCTTGGACACCGGAGCAAGAGGCTGCCATACAAGCCCAAATAACAGCGGTATGGACGCAGATAGCCGAACGCTTTAGAGATTACGACGACCGGTTAATATTCAACGTATTCAATGAACCGCGTGAATACGGTGCTTTTAACCAGTGGTGGGGTGGTTCCGTACAGGCCAGAGAGGTGTTAAACCAGCGGAACCAGCTTGTTGTGGATCTTATTAGGGAAACCGGAGGAAACAACGCATACCGTTTTATATCAGTTCCTACCTACGCGGCAGGAACAAACCCAACTTCCATGGGATCATTTAGAAGACCTAATGACCCAACAGACCCGGATTACGAAATGAGAAGAATAATCCTGCAAGTACACGCATACGAACCCGGTGGACTTTCTGTAGGAGAAAACAATTGGACCGCCGCCCGCGGCAACAGTGTAAGAAATATTTTTTACGGTAACAACAGAGTGCGCGACACCGCTGTAAGAGAAGGACGCCCCGGTGCCACAAACGAAAATTTCAGAACACATGCAATGCCTGTTATAATGGGCGAATTTGCATGGATTAATAACAATAACCTTGTATCTCGTGCAATTCATTCTCAATATTACGTATATTTCTTTGCCAGTTATGGCATTGCCAGTATTTGGTGGGATGGTAATAACACAGCACCAAATACCCATGAGTCTACAGGCTTGCTTATAAGAGATGCAGCTAACCCCCGCTGGGCTTTTCCGACAATTGTGGAAGCTTTGATGAACGGCATCCAAGGCTACAGTGGGCTTGACGAACGCAATATTGTACCCGGTTTGCAAATTGACCCACAAGAGCGTACATTGCGTATTGGCGTAAGCAATACAGTACAATTGCGGCATTATGTATTTCCGCTTAACGGAAGTCAGGAAATATCTTCTTGGGTATCATCCGACACTAATGTAGCCACGGTAAATGCCAACGGGCTTGTAACCGCACAAGGTGCGGGAACAGCAACAATTACCGGTACTTCTGCCGCCGGTGGCCACCAAGGTACGGTAACAATTCATGTAAGGCCGGATACTACAACACGCTACAATCGAATGTTCGATTTCGACTCTGACGGTTTGGACGGCATAGTACTGGGCGATACCGACAGTACAATTTTTGACCTTTCCGTTGCCTGGCTTGGTGAAGGATGGAACAGTAATGTGATGCAAATACACAATATTTCACCTACAAGGCCGGAGGATATAGCAAACGTAAGAGAAAGCGGTGTATTTGGTTGGACCAGCCTATCTGTCCGTATTCCGGCAGAGAACTGGCCGCTAATAAGAAGGTCTAACTATGTATCTTTCGACTTTTTGATTAGAGCTGATGATGTTGCAGGAGGCTTTGGCCATAATCAGCTTGTTTTACAAACAGGCGCAAGATTCCCCGGTGACGATCATTGGATGGGTTGGTGGGATACACGCAACGATATATCCGGTAATTCATTCCAAACCATAACAATCGACGGTGTAGAATTCTTACATGTAACACGCCAATTCCCTATAGGCAGTCATGTTCAGTTCCTGCTTAATACTTCTGCTACACTGCATCTAAATTTTATTGTGCAAGGCTTTAGGTACGGCGCAGATATTTTTATTGACAACATTACATTCACCACCGGACGTACCATACCGGAATCCCCGGATATTCCCGAAACGGATGTTGCAGTAACAGCAGTAGAAGTATATGCCTGCCCGTACAGGACGCATATGGCAGGCGGCGTTCTTCACATTGCCGCAGGGGCATCTATGCCGCTTTTTGCAAGAACTACCCCGGAAGATGCCACCAACCAATATGTATATTTTTGGCAACCAAGCAACTATGCAAACTCGGGGGCATTATTTGTTAACCGCGTTACAGGTGTAGTCACAGGTGTAACTACCGGATCTACCATTCACAATGTAACAACCAGATCTGCAAATATGGATATATTAAGCTCACCTCTACCTGTAGTTGTAACGTACGCTATTACAGGCTTAACACTTCCAATAGAATCGTTGACAATGGAAACGGGCGAAATTTACACCCTGCCCGCACCTGTCGTTACCTTTGCAGGCGGTGGCACCGGTATAAACACCGTTTTTTGGACTTCATCTGATGAGACCATAGCTACGGTAGACCGGTATGGCAACGTAACTACAATCAACGAAGGTACGGTTATAATTACCGCTGCGTCCAGGGTAGACTGGAGACAGTATGCAACCATTACAATAACAGTTCACGCTCCGTGATGAAATCTAAGTAACCGCTTTAAGGGGCGATATCCTGCTGTCTGAAACAGACGGTAAGATGTCGCCCCTTCACTATTGCTTACAAGTATAGTACAATGCTGTCATAAAACACATAGGAGGCCTGTATGAGCAACTGTGACGTTATAAAAATGACAAGCAGCGACAGCATTCATGGGTGCGTAAAGTGGACGGGTATGCCCCAAGTTAGGCATTGGCATTCGGATGTTGAATTTGTATTTGTAAAAAAAGGCCGTATAACTATTGAGGTTGACAGCAATGTCATAAAGCCTGAAGAAGGATGGCTTATTATAATTCCAAGCAACGTAATACATACATTTTTAGGAGCAACGGACAATAGTACCGTATACATCGCGCGTATACCTATAAAGGATTTTTACTTGTTAAAGCACTTGCAATCGGAAGCGGTCATACAGCTTTACAGTAGATATTTGTTAGTAATAAGCCCGCCCCACAGTTTTACCGACATCATTACCCAGCTGATGTTTGCAGACTACAAGGAGTATAATCAGTTATATGTATTTTCCAAGGTAATGGATTTAACTGTACAATTACTTGCGGCACCCGGTGTTATTACAAAAAAAATTGATGTAAAGGCAGCCGAGTCTTCCGAGGTTGCCATCAAAATCCGGGAATTTATTGACGCCCACCTGTTTCAACAAATATCCTTACCAATGCTGGCAGAACATCTTGGGTTTAGTGAAACCTATTGTTCAAGAATTATCAGGAAAAAAACAAATGTCGGGTTTTTGGACTATATTAACCATTTAAGAATTGGGGAAGCAATAGAGCTTTTGCAGAAAACCGACATGTCCATAACAGATATTTGCCATGCTGTTGGCTTTAACAGCGTCGCCAGTTTTAACCGTAACTTTAAGAAATTTAGAGGGGTTAGTCCAACAGAATTTAGAAAAGGCAAGTGGCACACCCCCTGATATCAGGGGGTAGAACCCCACTAAAAGGAGATTTTCATATGGCACATTTCTTTAAAGTACTAAGGGAAACATTTACAACATCCTTACCGCTTTTGGCAATTATGGTCATTGTCACGGTTTTTGTTGCCCCTTTTGAAGATACATTCAACTATGTACGGCTGAGTGTAGGCTATGTTGGCGTTATTGTTGGTCAATCGTTATTTTTGGTAGGGTTGGAAACCAGCGTACTGCCCATGGGTAAAGAAATTGGCGCATCTTTGATAAAAATTAAGAAAGCGGCATTTGTTATTTTCTTTGGCATAATATTTGGCTTTTTTGCTACCGTGGCAGAACCTGCTATGTGGGTACTGGCACGGCAAACCAACATGATACTTGAAGCCATAAACATTACAGTATTTGTGTTGGTAATGGGCTTCGGTATTGGCATTTGTGTTGGCCTTGCGCTGTATCGGATACTCAAAAATTTTAGTATCCGTGTTATTTTACTAATCCTATACACCGTAATTTTTATCTTAATTATTTTTGTGCCCCAGCAGTTTATTGCCCTGGCCTTTGACGGAAGCGGTGCAACAACAGGGGATATTTCCGTCCCGTTTATACTGGCACTTGGGCTTGGGGTATCCGCAATGCGCCGTAAAAACGGGCCGGACGGCAATGACGACAGTTTTGGAATTATCGGTATTGCCTCTGCCGGGCCAATAATTACAATTTTCCTTTACGGTATTGTGCTGCGCGTTATCCATGGCGGTATGCCACCGGAGTCTGTATACAACCCGGCAGATATGCCCACGGATGTAATGGTTGTTTTAGGCATGAGCCTGTCCGATTCTTTAGTTGCAATCGCGCCTTTGCTTGCAGCTTTTATACCATTTCAAGTTATCTTCATTAAAATGACAAAATCTAAACTGGTTCGCATAATGCTGGGCATGATTCCCGTGTTTGCAGGCCTGTTGACATTTTTGTTTGCCATCGACTTTGGTTTTGCTTTTGCGGGCGGCTACATTGGCGAAGTTTTTATGAACCCTACGCGTCCCGGGTGGTTCCGCTGGCTGCTGCCCGTTATCGGCTTTATACTGGGGCTTGCAATAACATTAACAGAGCCTGCGGTTACGGTTTTAGGGGACGAGCTTCAAGATATGATTGGCATAAAGCGAATGAAAACGCGAATGCTTTTGGCGGTAAGCATCGGCTTTTCTGCCACATTTGCAATAATAAAAATTATGCTGGAGATAAATATCCTGTGGTTTTTGATTCCATTGTACCTTGTGGCGGTTGTGCTGATGAAGTTTACCTCAAAATTGTTTGTGGGCCTTGCCTTTGACTCGGGCGGGATAGTGGGCGGCGCGCTGTCGTCGGCGGTACTAACGCCCCTTACACTGGGCATTGCCCAGGCCGTAGCACACAATGCCGGGCCATACGCCCAATCTGTTTTAACAAACGGGTTTGGCATTTTGGCGTTTATGTCTGTAACGCCGTTAATAGCTATACAATTGATGGGGATTGTGTATTCTATGCCACAACGCATGTAACACAATTGTAATGGACTTTCGGACATTTTCGTAAGGTTCTGTCACGCAGTCTCGTGTATACTGTGTGCAGGTTAAGAGGCACCACTCTTTGCAACTACCGCGTCCAACCGGCTCTAACGACAAACGATAGCTCCGTCCCTGCGTATATCCGGCTCTGACTGCACGTACTGCCACTGACAGCTGCTTTAAAACCTAACTATTGC
>WQTQ01000170.1 GCA_009786175.1 Bacillota bacterium
ATACTTTATGTAAACGGCGCGGAATTTCTTGCGTATTCTAAAGGGAAAAAGCTTAGCGACCGGGATACATTTCCCAAAAACATAGAATCGTTAATGGAAAAATTGCCGGAATACGGCTTTGAATTAACCGGATATATATATGGCGAGCCCGCAGATTTTACGATGGAGTACAAGCCAAACCAATATCTTCTCCCGGTTATTAGGGCATCGGTTTTTACACGGTGCCAAGAGAAAAGTCTTGTTTCCGATTACGCCTGTTTTAACGCCCTAATGTTCAAAACACCCCCAAATGGCAAAATGGATTTTGCGGATACCCATACCGCCAAATTAATGCAGCCGCAGCTTGTTGAAAGTGTTAATGCAATTATCACGGAACTTGCAACAATTGGTTTAAGTCCGTCTGCGGAACGCCACCATAAACATGATATTGGCTGGATGAAATTTGGCACATGTTATCAAATATATTACCGTGAAGACAGGCTGGACGGCATAATTAACATACCCGATGTGCGTAAAAACGAAAAATATCTTGAAACACTTCCCGAAAAATATTTGAACATAATAAAAGAAACCATGTTCAAAGGGTGCAAAGGGTGCGTAAAAGGCGAATGCCACGCCCGGCATGCTGTTGAATTGTTCGGCAAGAAAAAAACATATTGTATTCACTCATACAACATGTTTTACTTCCCTACGGAATTGAAGGACATTCCTGTTATTGTGGATATAATCGCGCATACTTACGGTAAGAAAAGAAGATGCCCTTAACATTCATACCCCCTGATATCAGGGGGTAATTAATTTAATCAATTGTCTATCTACCGCATCTTTTATCATGGGCCACAATTGAGTTACGATTATGTCCTCGTATCGGTTGCGTATATCCGTTTCCAACCCGCTTAAATTTCCATTTTGTGTGTAGTGGTGTGTACCGGCGGATAAGTGCATCGCCACATGGCTTACTAAGCTCTTGAATGTTTTACTTGAAGGGTTTAGCGCGTCTGCAATATCCGGGCAGAGTTTTAGTGCTTTAATATCATGGCGTTCCAGTTGCTTTGTATCTTTGTATTTATTGTACCACCTTGCAATACCGCGCACTTGCTCGTTAGAAAACGGCCAAATAAAGTAATTGCCCAAGTTAGAAAATATTGATTCATCATAATAGTAATCGTCATCCGCAATAGGAGGCAGTGACGTTACATTTAGTAATTTAAAGCAAGCAAACCCCGGCATTACAATCCGCTCTTTAGAAATTTTAGACAGCGGATACGATGCATTTATCTTCGGGTTAATAGAGTTAATAGACCGCATTGCTTCGTCCTTTAAACGTTTTTCGGTAGCTTTACCGGCGTCTATATATTCCGTAAAATTTTCAGCGAGTTGAAACAGCCAATACAATGTTTCGTCTGCACTATTTGGTTGTACTTTACAAAGCTGCAACTTTGCTACAGGCATTCTTTCAAATGTTTTGTAAAATGAACGCAAATGCTTGTCTGTGGCAATTACATGATCCGTAGAGATTATTGTTTCACCCGGCTCGTTAATATTTACTTCAAATGACGTACTAAGGGCGTGTCGTGTCCTTGCGATAACAGTATTGTCTACATACCAAAGTTTTTCAAGACTTAAATTGAAAACATCCGCATCCGGATACAGTTCATATTTTAATCTTTCGCCATTAAATGAAAATACACCATGTTTACCGTTTAGTTTACCGTTTTTGGCCAGTGTGTTTATCACTTTATGACAGGAATCTGTGTCATAAGTAGTAGTCTTGTTTTCCGACACGTGCATTCTGTAATGTGTCAATGCTTCGGCTAAACCGGAGGATTCGCTGTCTGATAAAGTATTGTATGGCCATACCGTGCATGGGTTCGTATTAAGCCATTTGTCACAAGTTGTTGTAAGGTAATTGATATAATGTGTCAATGCAACATCCACGGTTTCTATAACCGCAAGATGAACTTGTTTGCGCGCTTCCAGCGTAAACTTGTTGCGGCTTACCAGTAAAATATCTTCTGCATTGCCTCCCCAGTGGCTTATCTCTAAGTCGCAGCCGGGGTACCGTAACATTCCGGCTTCTTCTACCTCGGGTACATACAGCCCACGATAATAATATTTTGTACTTGTTTCGTCACCGCCTACAAATTTAATGCGTACTAACATATTGTGCTTTTTGTTGTAAGATAAAATTACTGTATGCCGAGACATACTGTCTTTTGAAGTTGAGTTAAAACATGTGAAAGCATGGCTGTCATCATGATACGGCGGTACAAAACTGCATTCTTTAACCGGGTGTAACTCACACTCTTGATTACTTTGGGGCGGTTTTTTATAGTCCTTGTAATGCCGAATAATTTCATCAAACGCACTTTTTTTAGAAATGCCGTTGCGTAAAGTTACCTCCACTTCGTCAATATAAAACTTGACTTCCACAGGGAAAATATCACGCCCTAAAAATAAATCAATGCGCTCTGCCACTTCTTTAAAGACAGATTCTACATTGTAGTCGAATGGAGTAATGCCAGCAAACATGCGCTCTTTTATTGCTCGTTCGCGAGAGATTTCTACCCTGAACATGGTGCCAAGACCATGCGCTTTAAAGCGAGATTTATCTGTTTGATCGCTCGCCAATAACTCCTCAGCAAATAAACTCGCACCGTCATCCTTATTTTCAAATATCATCTCATACTTTTTTCGCTCATGATGTGTCTGTGAAATACCTGTATAGTAATCAGCCACTGCATATACCGACTGCATGCCAATTCCAAAAGAGCCATTCGGCTTAAGCCATTCCGGCATGCGTTGCACTTCGCTTAATACTTTTTGTGACTTTTTCCCGCCAATGTTCTTCATGCTTTTCATGGTAGTTTTATCTATACCACAGCCATTGTCACAAATATTAAGAATCAAGGCATCGTCAGATATACGATAACGTACTTGTATTAATACTGATGAAAGTGAGATGTCATTTTTTAGTACATCAAAAATGCTCCACCTAATAGAATCCTTATAGGATAACTCGTTATATGCGCTTTTATTTTCGTTGATATATCTATACAGTTGTATTTTCATGGCATCCATACTATTTGATACAAATTCGCGCAAGAAAATCATGTGATGATAATGCTTGACAGCAATTGGTTGTTCCAAAAAATTTTTGTCCCCATATAAGCTTGCACCACGCATAAGCTCAGAGGCTCGGTTATGGCTAATAGAGTATTCTAAATCGACTATTTCTTCATCCAGCTTTTTTGTACGCCACCATATCTCACTCTTATCTTTATCAAATTTTGGTGCAGAGCCATGGAAGCAGTCGGGAACAATTACTTGCCAGTTAAGAGCTAAGCAATCTAGCTCTTCTTCTATTTCCTTCATATATCTCCGTACTAATCTTGATGCTTCGCGCTTTTCACGAGATGCTTCATAACTTTCTTTTCGTCGTTCCTCCATTTCTTGGAGTTTGAGCATCATGTTTTTATTACCCTTTTTTAATTGCCGGACAATTTCATTAACACGCAGGCCTGTATGCCTAAACTGTTCCTCCATATTTCTTGTCAACATATAAAATTCATCATCACTCATTACACTTTCTAAGTCATTTTTCGGCGGGGTGGAATAATCCATACGTGCTTTTAATGATACAGTGCGAGAGTCCAGATGTAAGTGCTCCAGTGCATTGTGCTTAAGCATATGCGCTTTTGTTTCCTGTGGAAGGTTGTCCATCCACCATTGCGCTAATTGCCAACCATTAAATCTGTTATTGTCTACATCTAAAGTATCGGCAAGACGAAGTAAAACCTGCACTAATCTTGGATGAAGTTCGTCATTACATATCCCAACCTGCTTATACGGATGTGTAAGAGTATATTCCACACCACGGCCTCCGCTATGCCCTGCACATATGTCTGCAATTAATCGCCAAAGGCGCATAGGTATTACATGATTCGAAGCATTCTCCATTTCATCCAATATTAACTTTCGGGACCTATCTGCATGGCCTGATCTAAAATATGAGGACAATACCATCACTAAATTGTAAGTATACATACCGGAAGGGATACCCGCTATGTCTCCATTACCTGCAAAATGTTTTTGCAAATTATCTAATTCGTTTAATATGTAGCATGCAGCATTTTTCATATCGTCATGCTTGTCATCTCGTAAGGCTTCTACTTTGCTAACAAATGCATCACTCATTACAGCACTACGAACATCTTTATACTCCACATACATTCCCAAATCATGACGATAAGCACATTCCAATAACATCCAAGTATCTGTTGCACCTAGTAAACACAGATTATCGCCAAGCACTCTGGCCATTGTGGATAGTAACATCTCGGAGTGGGTAACGCCATGGTCACTAAACGTTTGAAAAGGAGGAGACGAAATAAGACTAAGCATCATGCTCAACTTTGATTTATGAGTTCCCCAAATATTATACAATGTATGTGCTGTTGTGCTGCTTGCAGATAACATGCGCAGGTGATCTTCAATGCTGCATGGACGTGATACATTTGGACAATTTTCTCGGGCACAGTTACCGGAGAGTTTTACTCCAAAATTATTTGTGTTGTACATATAATACGCCTTCTTTCGTGATTAATGTTGCGGAATAAGTTTATATTCTTCGAGTTTTGCCAAAACTTGATCCATATAATCATGTGCACGTTTGTCTACTAGTGTTACATTTACATAATCGTCAGGCATGGTTACATTCAAAAAATCGGGCAATAATGCACTAAGTATTATTGTGCGGTTACTAAGGTGTGGTTGGCTCTCCTTCAAAATATGTTGATAAAATACCCAGCCGCCATATTGTCCTTTTGCTATTTCCTTAAGATGATGTGGGAGAAAACGCTTGTTCATATCCAAATCAATTATCGCTACATCATATTTTTTGTTACTTTCTAAAAACTCCGTGGCCGTAATGAAATCGGCAGCACAATCTACCTCATATCCCTTTTTCTCCAAACGCCCGCCAAATTTAGCCGCATCATAGCCATCTTCTAAAAATAGTATTTTCATGTCAGGTCTCCTCTTTAGGGTTAGGAATTTCTACTACAAAAACATTTTCTGCTGTTGAGTCGTTAATAAAGTGCTGGATATATCTTGCGTTTTCTGCTGTATTTCCTTTGAACAATCTTCGTTGATGTTTGTTGGGATGTGCTGAGATATATTCTTTATAGTATTCACGATATTTACGGGCTTTGACATCAGATATTTCTGTAAAATAGTCAGGAACCGCCGGGTATCTGTAGAAAAAGCTCTGCAAATATGCAATATGATAATCACATATATACTCACTGGTGGCATATGCCGTTCCGCCATGTTTTTCTGCAAATTTTTTAACAAGGAATAAACCCATACCCAAGCCATTTGCTACATCCTCGGCCCAGTCGCTGCGATGGCCCATTTCAAAAATATCATTGCACTCCTTTTCCGACATAGGTATGCCATAACTTGTAACTGTCAGTCTGTAAAAATCCACTTGCTCATCGTTTTTTACAAACTCCCCTTCTACAAAAGTTGTGGTATTGTCATATGAATATTTAAGCGCGTTGTTTACTAAATTATGCGCTATTATTTGAAAAAGATCACTGTCTGCATTCAACTCTACTGATTTACTCTTTTCCAACATAGATTGTTCCAATTTTACTTGTTTGCTGGCATTACGAAACATTGGTTCATAAGTATGACATAAATTATATAGAAATCGGGATGGCTGTAATAACCTCTTTTTTGGTTCCTGTGTTAAAAGGCTGCTGTCAGTCATCCCGCTAATAACTGAAAGCAGGTCATTATATCTATGCCCGCCAAGTATATAATCGCTTAAAAGCAATAATACGGACTTATCTATTATACTGTATAACATTTGTAAATCCCGTGTACGTGCTTCATTTGCACCTGCAAGTTCTTGATACATGTCCTCAAGCTTTGCCAGTTCAACCTTCATACCGGCAAGTACATTACCAAGTTCATGGTTTGTAAATTTATTAAGCAGCCCATTTATACAGTAATGGTAGTCTGCAAAAGTAGCATTAAAGTTTGTTAAAAACAATGCGCTTGTATCACTTAAAATCCGGTAATTTTTGCAAACATCTAAGTATTGTGCCTTTGTCTGCTCATCTTTAAAAAATAGAACATAAACCACAGGATACGATTCAAAACCATGGTTTGCGTAAGCAAGTAATACTGCATTAGCATAACAGTTTACATTTTCGCCGTCCGGCAAAATAATCAAATCAG
Organism: Bacillota bacterium; assembly: GCA_009786175.1. The sequence continues at coordinate 6,250 of WQTQ01000170.1, forward strand.
CAATTTCATTTGGTTCTGTTATTACTTTCTCAATTATTACCTTGTCACCGGCATCGGGCATTTGTGGCTCTTCAAGTTTAGACTTTATTTTATCAAGATTAATACGACCGGGCAATGTATCAAAAGTGCGAGTGGGGTCTAACACTTCATTTCCTGTTGGTAACGGTTCTAAAGTAAGGTCTGCACCGGGAATATTTTTCTCGCTCATTATACCTTCAATGGTACTGGATGTTTTATATACATGTATTCCTTCCAAGTTAAAGCGTTGTTTAAAAAGGATAACGGCTTCAAACAATTGAGTACGGTTTTTTCTGAACCTTGTAATTAAACCGGGGTACATTTTCGTAGGGTCTCTGTTTTCAACTCTGACAAAATGTTCTTCGTCGTAATGGAAACCGCGTAAGTAAGGCTGCATAGCAGATTGAATGTATTGCATCGTTAGATTAATGAGTACATCCTTTTGTTTTTTTACAAATTCAATAAAGTTGAATATGTCGTTAAAGAAATTTTTACAATTTTCTTCTTTGGGGATGTATTCAGCCAACTCATTTAAATTTTTATTCAATCCCAAATTGTCTAGCTTTTCTTTGACATCGTTTATGTTAGCCGAATCAACAAATTGCCCGGTCATAAACACCCCAAGCCACTGTTCTTCTACAATTACAGGAATTATCCATTCTGTGAAAGACGTTGTTTTGCAAATATATGTACCATAAGTAATTTTATGACCTTCGGCAGTAGTATATGTTTTCTCTTCAACACCGTCCGGCATTCCGTTCGGGTGGTTGTCCCGTAACAATTTGGCATATTTCACATCTTGCATATGACATTTTGCAATAAAATCAGCGTTACCATGACGCAACTGGCTGCATACCGGAGAAAACTTCTCGTATTCAGTCAAAACCTCATATTTATGAAATTCCCCATCGGATTTTACATACCAAAAAACAATTGGTTTTTCAATTGCATGTGTCATGGAGTATAAAGATCCAATCATCTGTTTTTCGAATGTAGCACCAAGCAAACCCTCTATATGCGAAGGCAATGGCCATTGCAAATCCAAATTATCCATAAAGTATCCTCCAAAAGTATGTGATTTGTACCGAATTATAACTTAACATGCTCTTGTTGTCTATACTGTAAATGACTATTAATTTTTTTCAAAACAGTACCTGTGTGTTACAATAGTTATGCAAATCCATTATGCGCTAAGGAGGTTTCGACTGTGCAAATAACTCTGTCAGACTTAAAAGTTAACATCAGTAAATACGTTGATCTTGCAAATGAACAAGATATTATTATCACCAAGTATGGCAAACCTGTTGCCAAAATTATCCGTTTCGACAAAGAGCCGTGGTACACAAAGGAAATACCGGACACAATAACATCAATAGAGCAGTTGTTTGGCACTCTCCCAAATTTGTCCACCCCCTGATATCAGGGGGTTTTCATTTCCCAAAAAAAATTTTCACTTCCCTATTGACACCATATCAATAGTGTAGTAGTATGGTGGTACACAAACACGAAGGGAGACCTATTATGCCGGTTAATGATTTATGGCACGTTCATTTTGATGAACGTTCCCCTATTTACGAGCAGATAGTAATGCAGGTTTGCCGCTCGCTAATTAAGGGGGATTTGCAGCCCGGGCAGCGGATACCGTCCATCCGCGAGTTGGCGATGCAGCTGCAGGTTAACACAAACACGGTCCAGCGGGCTTACCAGGAAATGGAGCGGCGGCAGCTTATTTTTTCTAAGCGGGGCACAGGATATTTTATTGCGGAGGACAAAAACATGGTGCAAGAAATTAAAGCGGAAATTGTAAAAGATGTGGTGTCTAGGTTTTTGGAAGAAATGCGCTCTCTTGGGTATAACGACAGCGAAATAAAAGAGGAGTTAGAAAATTTCCGGCAATTAAAAGGCGGTGAAAATTAATGGACCTTTTGAAAATTACAGGTTTACACAAACGGTTTGGCCGCAAGCGCGTATTGAACGGCTTGGACATGACCATTCCCAAGGGTAAAATTGTTGGACTGCTTGGCCCAAACGCCGCAGGCAAAACCACACTTATGAAAACCATCGCCGGTCTTCTTCCGCCCGACGCGGGGGAAATCACCTACCCCGGTGGCGCGGCGCGTGGTGTACAATCTAAAAAAGTGGTGGCATTTCTGCCGGATACATTACAGTTCCCCACCTGGATGAAAGTGTCCGACGCCTTCACCTTCTACAAAAAAATGTATCCGGATTACGATAGGGATAAAGCCAAAGAAATGCAAGAAATTCTGCAGCTTTCGCCCGGCGATTCCATAAAAAAACTGTCCAAGGGTATGCAGGAAAGAGTTGCCCTGGGGGTCACATTTTCCCGCAAAGCATCCCTTTACCTGCTGGATGAACCACTGGGCGGCATAGACCCGGTTGGCCGCATGAAGGTACTGCAGTCAATCATCGCAACCCACACGGAAGATTCGTCCATCCTGCTTTCCACCCACCTAATTAAAGATGTGGAAATGGTGTTTGACAGCATCATGCTTATAAAGGACGGCAAAATAGCTTACCAACAAGACTGCGAAACCTTGCGGGGCGAAGCAGGCAAGAAAATTGAAGATGTATATATGGAGGTGTTTGACAGTGTATAGTCAAATGTATTATCATGGAAGAAATCGCATTGGTTTGCGGCTGCTTGCATTTGCCATAGTTTTGTTTGGGGGTATCTTCTTTTTATTTTTCGCAAGCAGAAGTAATTCGCTTGTAGAATTACACGGTTCGGCTGTGCAAGTAAGCTCTCCAACTTGGCAGTCAACCCTGGGGATAGTTTTTGCGTCCCTTAGCCTGATTGGTATTATTATTGTCAGTCTGTATGTAACCGATGAAAATTTCAAGAAGATTTTCAAGGACCCGGGGAATTATTTATACGCACTTACCCCCGTACCGGCTTGGAAAAAGATTACCGGCTGGCTTATTCCATCCTTGGTACTGGATGGGATTAGTGTGGCACTTGGGGTTCTGTCTGTTTTAATCTTGTCTGTAACTGTAACCATGGGGGAAAGTCTTAGATCGTATATAGCAAATGAGATGGATTTCGCAATTACATGGAATATACTGTACGGAATTATTGTGCTGGTACTGTTTTACACATTGCTTTTATCTGCTGCTGCCTTTGGCAGCGCAGTTAGCAATACTGTACTTTCGCTGGTTCCGCTACGTAAGCTTTGTTCTGTTGTTATAACTATTGCAACACTTTTTGGCCTAAGCTGGCTTAATGCAGTGTTGCTGCCATTTGGAGAGCTTAACAGGTTTGGTTTCATGTTTAACATTACGCTGTACCAGCCGACGGCATGGCATTTTATTTCGATTATTTTGTTGCTGCTGGCACAAGTACTCGCGCTTATTATTGCAGCGGCGTACCTAATGGATAGGAGAGCATAGAAATGAGAAAATTTATTACATTGTGTATTATGGCCGGGCTTTTAGTGCTGCTTAGCGGTTGCTTGATGGTTTCGCTGGACAACTTCCCAGGCAGGACGAATGCCGTATATGGCACAGGGGAAATGGTGTCACGGGATTTTGTAGTGCCGGAGTTTACCGGTATTAATATTACTGGCGGTTATGTTGTAGTTTACAGCCATTCAAATACAAATGCCGTTACCATAGAAATGCAGGAAAATTTGTTTGATTATTTGAATGTTGGCGTACGAAACGGCATCCTGCATATAGATTCCAGCAGGCCATTTAGGACAGGCAGAAACCATACGCCCCGCATGTATATTTCTGCTCCATATTTAGACTCTGTCAACGTTAGCGGCTCTGTTGCCACAGAAAACTGGGATGAAATTTCTGTTGCAGAACTGATGTTAAATATAAGCGGTTCCGCATCGGGCATAGTCCCCATGGATGTAGACAGGCTTCAAGTTGTAATTGCCGGTTCGGTGAGATTTGACCTTGAAGGCACAGCGTCTTATGCAAACATAACTATTTCCGGCTCGGGTGAAATAAATGCACAAGGCCTACAAACAGAAACCGCCGCAGTTAGTATTATGGGTTCGGGAACAGTAGAAATTGCAGTCTCCGATTACCTGAATGCTTCAATCGCCGGTTCAGGCAACGTGCGTTATATCGGCAGCCCACAGGTTAGCCAAAGTATTGCAGGAAGAGGGTCTGTACGGCAGAGGGATTAAAATTATACAGGGGCTGTCTCGTTGGCCCCCTTACATATTGTTTTGCGAGGAGTGAAACGACGAAGCAATCCAGTGACTATACACCTGCTCTAAAGTCACTGGATTGCTTCGTCACCTTGCGGTTCCTCGCAAAACGAACAGGTAAACCGTTTATTTTCCTTCGGAAAAAAACAGCTTGACGTTGACGCTGCGTAAACTTGTATAATGGGTTTAGGAGGCGATGCCAATGTCATTAATTAGAATTAATAAAGTTGTAGAGGAATTTGGCCTGTCCAGTAGAACTTTGCGCTACTATGAAGAAAAAGGCCTCCTTTGGAGCCACAGGGGCGACAGCAATTCTCAGCGGTTTTACGATGACGCCGCACTGGAACGGCTAAAGCAGATTGTAATCTTGCGCAAGCTGCAAATCCCCATCAAAGACATAGTTGAAATATACCAAAAAGAAACCACCGCAACCCTTATCCAGGCCTTTGTGACCAAGCTGGAATCCCTGGACACAGAAATTTCTGCCCTGTCGGAACTGCGGCACCTTGTAGACAACTTTCTTCACAAAATGCTGCTTAGCGGCATAAAAAAAATATCCGCCATTACACTGCTTTACGAGGAAACAGAAAAACGTCTTGCATTAATAGACGAACCGGAAGCCGTTTCCTTGGACAAGTTATCGGAGGTAAGCCGTGAAGCGTACAGGCTGCAAGATGTGCGGTTTATCCGCCTTCCGCCCATGCGTATGCTGACTTCCCGCCTAAAAACGGGCGAAGCGGCCAATCTGGACGAAGACAAAATGGAAAATTTGTTTAAAGATTACGGCTTTTTGCCAACCCCCGGTATGCGGGACTGCTTCATGCGGCACGACCCCGGGGACGAATGGATTATGTTAATCAAAATCCCAAACGACTACAAAAACGAAACCATTTACGCAGACGAACATTTACCCGGCGGCCTGTACGCCGTTGCCTGCACGTTTTTCGAAAACTTAGACGAAACCTTCGCCCAGCTAAGGGAATGGGTAAAAAACAGCAGCGATTTTCAACCCGACAATTCACGTACCGAATTGCTGGAAGAAATTCTGCCCTGGGATATTGTTAAAATAACTGGCAAGTTTCAGCAGGATGTGTTTATTCCTATAAAGGAGATGGAAACATGAGCAACATAAAAGATTGGTTTACATGGGACACCATGGGCGAAATGGCCGACAGAATCATAAACGAGCGGCAAGACTTCCCGAAAGACGCGTTTCTCGAAGAGGTTTTTAGCGAGGAATGGGAGCAGATGGAGATGTTCGCAAGGCTTTCCCACATATCCCGGGTGCTGGCCCGGCTGCTTGGCGACTACCCTGCCTCCCTTGACATTATACGCGCCATCCCCACAGGACCCGACGCCATTTGGAAGTTAGCAGTTTCCCAGTACGTGGCGGTAAATGGCCTTGACCATTTGAAAGAATCCGCCGCGGCAATGGAACACATCACAAAATATACCACCTGCGAATTTGCCGTAAGGCCCTTTATCGACAAATACCCGACAAAAATGCTTGAAATTTTGCTGGAATGGTCCAAATCCGATAATGAGCATGTAAGACGGCTTGCCAGCGAAGGCACAAGATACGCCATTCCCTGGGGCGCAAGACTGCAAACCGTCAAAGAAAACCCCGGCTACGCCTTGCCTATTTTGGAAAACTTAAAAGACGACCCTTCCGAGTATGTACGCAAAAGCGTGGCCAATAACCTAAACGAACTTTCCAAAATCGCGCCGGATTTAGTTATCAACCTCGTATCCAAATGGAAAGGCGGCAGCAAGAACACAGATTGGATAGTCAAACACGCCAGCAGAACTTTGTTAAAAAAATCCCACCCGCAGATACTGGAAATTTTCGGCCTAACCAAGCCGGAAGGTGTATCCGTTAATTTGCTGTCTGTAACGCCGATGGTTAAACTAAACGACGAGTTAGTGTTTTCCTTCGAGGTTATCAACAAAACCGATGAAGGCATTAAACTAAGAATTGGCTACGACATTGGCTTTCTCAAAAGCAACTGCAAAATTAATCTCAAGGAAAACAAAATTTCCGAGCGTGTATGCAAGCCCGGTTTTACCACAATCGAGCGCAAGCACAAAATATTCGAGACATCCGGTAGGAAAATATACTTTGGTCGGCACGAGCTTAAGATTACCATAAATGGGTGCGTAATGGCAGAAACAGAGTTTATGGTGTGTGAGTAAAATAGAAAGAGGTAGATCATGAACGTAAAAACCGAACTGCAAAAAGTAAGCGAAGAAACCATGCGCTTTATGCGCGGCAAGTATGTAGCGGACGAAATTAGCAACGGCAAAGATGAACTAAAATTCCGGCGGGGCGGCAAAACAATTGTGGCCATTTACACACGGGACGACCATTTTGCTTTTCTCGTAATTTTCGGCAAAGCCGAGCGGGAAGTATTTGAGCAACGCCGCAGCGAGTTTCCGCAAAAAATACAAGAAATTTATGACGAAAGCAAGACATACCATGACGGCAAATGGATGCTGATTCCCGTAGCGGATTTGAAAACCCTTGACGCAGTAAAGCAGCTGATTCTTATTAAGAAAAAGCCTAACCGCAAGCCCTTTTCAAAGGAGCAAGCCGTTTATGCCGATTGCGGGCACCGTTGCGACCTTTGCGTACATTACAGCGGCGGTTCTATGACAAATGAGTTTCGCGAAGAGCTAAAACAGCGGCTGATACGCGTATACGCAGGCGGCACAGGCGACGGCGCATACTGGGGAGACGACATGAAATTCTGCCACGGCTGCGATAAAGGCGGCTTAGACGGCAAGCACGACTGCCATCAAAAGAAATGCGCGGCGGCAAAAGGCATTGACAAATGCGTAAACTGCAGCGAATACCCCTGCGATAACGCAACTGCCGGGTGGCCGCCACGAATTGAAGCCAAAACTGTTCTTGCAGATGATGTAACATGGGCAATTTTACCTTATGTAGACGGGCAATACGGGAACTAGAGAGACAAAGGAGCAGAACAGTGGACAAAAATACCGAACTGCAAAAAGTAAGCGAAAACGCCTGCCGTTTT